>JAYSXU010000342.1:0-1574 GCA_043716965.1 Fimbriiglobus sp. | reverse complement strand
CCGCCGCTGGTCGCCGCGATGTTGGGGTTCACTACGGAGGCCGACAATGCTTGGCTCAGAACCTGCGCCATTTCATCCGAGAAGGAGTTGTTCAGCTTGATGATTTTGATTTCGTTGACGGCCCGCGATTCACCACTATCGAGGTAGTTGATGAGGTCCGCGATGTCCTTCTGGTCCGCCGCACTGGCTTGCACGTAGACCGTGTTGTTGCTGGCGCTAATCGTAATGCGGATTTGCGTCTGCGCGGTCCCTTCACCCGGATACCGTTGGGAGAAGAAGTTGGTGAGTTGCGTTTGGATCACCTGCGCCGACGCCCGCTTCAGCGCATACGCCACCGGCTTCATCTGGTCGCTATTCTTGCGATCCAGTTGCTTGATCTGCTTCGTGATGTCCGGCAACCGAGACGCGGGGGCTGCTACCAAAATCTGGTTGAACCGTGGCAACGGGAACAACAGAACCGAACCGGACGTTTGTTGTTGCTGTTGTTGGCCACCCCCGCCAAATAACCCACCACCCCCGAACAGACCGCCGCCACCGAACGGCAGTCCACCGCCACCGGCGCGTTGTTGCGCTGGCAGCACACTACTACCACCCGCAGTGATTTGCAGGCGAGCGTAGATTTGCGTCATCAAGTAGACGATTTCGGTGGCATCGCCCTGTTCAAGTGGCACGTAGACCAACTCGATTTGGGCGTCTTTCGTGTTCGTCTTGAGAATTTCGACGAACTTCAAGACTTCATCAATGTCGGCGGCAGTCCGGCCACGCAGGATGATGACGCCGAGTTCTTCGAGCGGTTGAACCGTCACACCGCTAGACGGTACGGGTTGCTGAACCCCTTGTCCCTGGGGCATGGGCTGCATCGGTTGGGCAGACGGCTGCGGAACTTGGGCAGTCGCATCCTGAACACCGACTTGGAATACAGTGTTTCGATTGGCGTCCGGGTTACGTAAGGCACTCGGGAGACCATCCACTTCCGGATCGTAGATCAAACTGGCAGGGGCATCCATGCCCCGGTCGTCAAAAAAATCGCGCCCTCCGGTGCCGTCGAGTGAGCCGCGTTGTCCCGCTGCCGGTCCCCCTCGTCCACCTGCACCGGCTCCACCGGGACCGCCACCGCCTCCACCTGGGCGACCGCCGCCGCCACCACCTTGACCGCCTCCTAGACCTCCGCCGAAGCCACCACCACCGAAGCCGCCGCCTGGGGGACGGAACCCGCCCCCGAAGCCGCCGAGTCCACCGCCGCCACCCTGGCCGCCACCGAAGCCACCCATGCCCCCGCCGGTCGTGTTCCGATTCGTCGTGACCGGACGGCCCATCAGTGCATCAACCGCTTGTTGAATCTGGGTCGGACTGAGTCCTTTGACGGCAACGACCCGCACGACTTCGGTGCTGTCCTTGGTCGCTTTGTCGAGTTCCGCACAGAGGGCATCGACCATTTTGTAGACGTTTTCATTGCAGCTCAAAATGAGCCGGTTGCTAGCGTCGTCGTAGGAGACAGCCAGCGAGGCGGCTTGCTGCGGTGCTGCCGCTTGGGCACCACCACCGAACGGGAACCCTGGGAACGGCGAGGCCGC
>JAYSXU010000341.1:0-4645 GCA_043716965.1 Fimbriiglobus sp. | reverse complement strand
GTTTTACCGAGACCTCGGAGAGACGTTAACGATGGCGGTGATTTTCGTGACCGGGTTCGGCGCGCTGGGCTTGTTTGCCACCTACTTCGCGCTCAGCCAAGAAATATCCGGACCGCACCAAGGCAAGGTGACCGGCACACTTGGCTGCATCAACTCGTTGTACCTCGCGGGTGTCTATTTGATTCAAGGCAAACTCAGTGATGTCGTGGGGGGTTACGATCGTGTTTTGGCGTTCGCCTGTGTCCCGGCGCTCACAGCTTTGTTCGTGATTGCCGTCGGCTGGCCGAACGCCAAAAAAACTTCGGCTTGACCGAACCCCCCGTTTCCTTGTAAGTTTTTCAACTGCGGTTGAATTCCACTTGGCACGGATGCGCCATTGGTTCAGTCGCCACGGTTTTCACGAGTGTTTCCCCCCACGGATGGGCTTCCTTGATGCGATGTTTGATACTTGGTGCCACGGGACAAATCGGTTCTCACTTACTCACTGCCTGTGATGAACGCGGCTTGGCGCGATTGGGAACTTGGTACACCCGCTTTCACTCCCAACACGTTCCCTTGGACATCCGCGATGGCGATGCGGTCCGAGAACTGATTGCGGACTATCAACCTGATGTGACGTTTCATGCGGTTGGTTTGACGTGTTCCGGTTTTGCCGAAGCCTATCCCGAACTCTGCCGCCAAATCACGATTGATGGCACACGACATGTAACCGAAGCCGTCGCTCGCCAGGGTGGCAAGTTGGTTTTCGTCTCGTCCGACGAAGTCTTTGGTGAATGCCGCACTGCTCAACGTGAAGATTCGGTGACCGCGCCCAGTAACGAAATGGCCCGCTGTTACGCCACTGCCGAAGACATCATCCGGGATGCGTTGCCGGAACGACACCTCATCGTGCGAACCAGTTGGGTGTTCGGGTGTGACGACCGGGCACGGAATCTCGGGTTCGAGATGTTGCGCAAGTTCCGCAAAACAGCCCCCTTCTCTGCCGACACCGAACGTCACGGCCATCCCACTTACGCCCCGGATTTAGCCGATGTGATCCTCGAACTCACGCGATCCGAGCAAACGGGGACCGTTCACGCGATCGGACCCGATCGGCACAACGAGTTCACCTTCGCCCGACTGGCCGCTCACATCTTCGGTCGAGACGCCCATCAGATTCGGCACTTAACCGACGACGACCATCCGCGACCGCTTAACGTCTGGTTGGACCGGTACAAATTGCGAACCCTACTCGGCATCCAGGCCATCCGCAGTGCCGCCGATGGATTGCGTGGGTTCCGCGATGCGTTGAAGCCGACGTTGGCAACGGTAAGAGCAGCTTAATTCGATTGGTATCCTCACGGCCCGAATGGGCCGTGAGGATACCAATCTCATTTTGCGAGTTGGCGATACAAGACGATTGCACGCGACCCGCGTTTGTCCGACGTGTCTTCGACTCGCAACATGATTTCCGGCTTGTTGTTCAGATCGTTTTTCACATCAACGGCGGCTTTGAGTCGTGTCAACGTGGAGTGGGGTTCTTCACCTTCTTCGAGAACAGCCCAGCGATACCGGGCAGGACTCGGATCAGGCGGAACCCCACGCAACGACCGACCGGAATAGTATTGTGCCCAGTTGTACGGGTCAATGATGACGTCATCATCGTGAGCATTTTCTTTCAGGAACTCGCCAATCGCTTTATGTCCGTTGCGATTCTCATGAAGTGGGCGAATCGTCGCGGGTAAGCAGGACAAGATAATCGCTCCGTACAACATCCACATCAGCATGACGGGATACCAAACTCCACGACCGATCCAGGGAATTTGTGCAATGAACCCTGGCAGCCGTTCGCATGCATAGGCAGCAAAGAAACACCCTAAAAACACAATCGGTAACGTGTGCCGCTCCGACAAGTAGCCCGCTTTCCACGCCAACAAAGCGAGTACCGCGAGATTCAGCGTTCCCATGACCAAGGTCACCAAAATAGCAGGGTCGGTTCGCACACGCCGTAGTGCGAAACCGACCCCAATCAATGCAAACGCCATCGAACCGTAGTGAAAGGCCTTACTGGCCTCCTTGAAAATAGCGATCGGAACCCACAGTTCACGGCTCATATTCAAGCTCGGATCGAAGTTCATGGCGAACAACGCTGCGCCAGGAAAGCCGGTAGGATTGTGAGTGACATGGGCGAATGACTGAGCCTCGCTCGCCATCCGCAAACTTGGCTTCAACGTCACACCGCCGATTGCCACCATGTACGGCAACGCGAGCAGCATCGTCCCGAAACCGAGTGCAACAAGTCGTGACAACCCGCCACCCAACGACCAGTGCTTCCGCAAGACGAGCAGCACGATAACTGCACTCATCGAAAGCGCGACAAGTAGCCCTTCCGGCCGGACTAAGTAGGCTGCGCCGGAGGCCATTCCACACCAACAGAAGCCATTGACCTTCGATGCCCGAACGGCACGAATTCCGAACGCCAATGCCGTCGCTACAAAGAATAAGTACCAGGCTTCCGTTAACCCGTCCGATGTCGTCCGGGCGGAGACGGGTAGGACTTGAAACAGCAAAGCCGCTGCAAAGCCGCTGAATCGACTAAACAACATCCGCCCGATGGCATAACTCGGAAACACAAGCAACACGGCTGCGATTATCGACGCAATTTGTGTGCTGTAAAGCATCTGGTCACACAATTGCCCGTCATAGACTTCGCGCACGACTTTGGAGGTTGCCAACACAGCGAGTGGGTAACCGGGTGGGTGTGGCGGCAGCCCGTGTTTCAACACGTCTAGTGGTGTTTTGCATGGGTATTCTGTTTTCGCATCCAACGGCGATTCATACTGAAGTGCCAATTGGGCGAACCCGATACTGTCTCGGGCAGTCGTGTAGGTATGAAAGAAGAGCCACATATGCACCGCAACCGCGATGAGCACCAAAACCACTAGACGGAGCCAATCGTTAGGCTCGGTGATCCGCGCGGCGGTCACCTCGTCTACACTGGCAGCGGCAGGGGTTACGTTGGCCATTCTGGGGCGGCTCCGGACAAACTCTGACTTTTGAATAAATACGAAGTGTGGATGGTAGGCGATGCCTGCATCCGTCGTCAAGGCAGGGTCCGCTTGCTCGGTCCGGGAATTGTGGGAGATCTTTCCGTGTTGGTCATTACTACAACGATCGTGATTCCCGAAACGGAATGGACCTGGGAGTACGCCCGGTCCGGCGGACCCGGCGGTCAAAACGTCAACAAGGTCGCGTCGAAAGCAACACTTCGGTGGGCGTTTGACGCAAGTCCGACCGTGCCAATCGAGGTCAAATTCCGCCTCCGAACCGCACACCCGTCCCATTTGACACAAGACGGGGAATTCCTCGTCACGTCCCAAAAATATCGGGATCAAGAGCGTAACCGGGACGATTGTTTACAAAAGCTTGCAGCAATGGTCCGCCGTGCCGCTAACCCACCAACACCTCGCAAAGCGACGAAACCCACCAAATCTGCCAAACGTCGTCGCCTCGCCGACAAGAAGCATCAAGCGAACCGCAAATCCGAACGTCGCGGTCCCGGTGATGATTAAACAGCAATCCTGCACCGACGAGATTTTCACGGCAAGTCTACGCACGCGCAGGGTGTTGGTTACGTGATTGTCAGCAGTTCAGTTCGACTGAGCCGATCACCAACGACTTCGACAAGTCCCGTGACCGCGTAGTACGGCACAGTCACTTGCATTGATTTCTTGTCGGTCGCTACCGAGTTGGGTCCGACAACAACAAGGTACTCGGCGTAGCTGTCGCGTGCCCGGAAGACGATGCTGGTGGAAGCGGACAGATTCGTCCCGGTTACCGTTATCACTTGGTTCGCGGTGGCCGTGGTGGTCGAGAGTCCGGTGAAGGTTCGGTCGAACGCCACGCTGGTCCCACCGGCTGTCGTGACTGTTAACGGGCCAGTTGGCGCGGACGACGCGACCCCAGCATAAAGGTAGGTGTTGTTGGAATAGTAGTAGTAGTAGGAATTGTTATTCGCCCCGGTAGTTCCGCCGAAGTTGACCACACTTCCCCCGTTTGTGAAGCCGGCTAACCCCTTACCGGTAACTGTGACAACCCCATTACGGAAGCCGGAAGACGCTGTGACTTCGGTGACGATCGGCACGACCTGGAGCAGTAACCCCGACTGTTCACGATAGAGGCGGACCGTTCCTGTTACGGCGGCATTCGGCACCACGACTGTCAAACTCTTGCCATCGGCGGCGACGGACTTCGCGGAAACAGTGTAATTATAGTACGAGTTGTAGTAGTAATCGACGACTTTGAACACGACGTTGTCATTGATGGTCAGCCCGACACCCGTCAAGGTGATGGTCGCGCCGTTGTTCGCAGCCGTCACGCCGGGCCGCGCCGCAGTCCCGGAATCGAGCGTGGCTGTGATGCCGGTGAGGGTGGTACTCCCGACGGCAGTTCGGGTGACCCCCAAGGTGTAGCCGCCGGTGTAGTTGCTCGACTGGGTGACCACGCCGGTGATCGGGTCAAACTGTATGTCGCCGTAACCCATCACGGCGATGTAGTACGAGCCGGATGACGGGGCCAAGTAATCCAGTGTGGGTGTGTTCGATACGTCGCTTTGGACGAGTTTACCAGTGGCGTCGTACACGCGGAGCGTGGAATACAACACACC
>JAYSXU010000035.1:0-6460 GCA_043716965.1 Fimbriiglobus sp. | reverse complement strand
TTGCCGTTATGCTTGAAGTGTCTTGTTCTGACTCACCGCAGATTTAAATCCGATGGAGGCTTGCTATGCGTCATCGCGCCATGATTTGCCTAGTTTTCTGTGCCGCTCTCGCTTGTCTTACCTTTGCACAGGATGCACCAAAAGGCCAGGATAAAGAAGTCAGAGTGAAGCAAATTCAAAAAGAGATAAGCGAACTGAAAGCGAAGTTGATCTTACTCGAAAAAGAGTTGGCAACATTAACTATTCCCAAACCTATTGACCCCTCTACCGTGGGTTTTGCTGGACCAGATTGGTCTAAGGAAGCAAGGAAACTTACATTGAAACCTGGGAGTTTAGGTACTTTTGGTGAATTCGGTTACTTAGTTGAAGAAGTGATTGGTGAAAATATGGTGCTAGTCAGCATAGGAAGGCCCGGTGAGTTGACATTTTTGGTAAAAGGGGCTTCAACTAAGGGCATGGTCGATAATGAGCGATATCGAATGAGAGGAGTTTGGCACGTTTCCGACACACAAAAGCATGGTAGCAAGACATATCTTTTAGTCGAAGGAAGGGGATATAATCAATTTGAAAAGGTTGACAAATAAAATAATGCGTCAAGTTAACGAGCCACAAAACCAGATGAAGCACTAGCCTGGGATGGATAACGCTCAGCTAGGGTGGTGACATTCACAGCGATCGCCGACCTAACACGCTATCACACGCTTCAAGTAAGCCTCGATAGCTTGGCTCCAAATTCGTTCTCGCTTCACGATCGTCCAATTGCTCTCGTCGTTGGTAGCATAGTGAGTTCAACGCTACACTCAGATCCCGAACTGCTTGACGAACTCTTGGATAACGAGCCATTCGGCCACCCATAGCATCCAACTGCTCAAATTGTATAGCAAGACGTTCTCTCATAGACTCGTAATTGCGATAACTGCCGATATCCTCAACTAACCTGCCAGCTAATTCCTCAAGTTCGATCAGGCGATCCACTTCCTTTTTCCAGATAACCAATCTACGTTCGCGGTGGAGGGTGACACGCGAGTTGAGAAGCAAAGTTATAACATTAACGATGACAGAAACGACTACCGCAACGATGGCGGCAATCATAGGCACAGTCAGTTGGTCCACACGAGCACCTCTTCAGTCTGCCGCATAGCGTGGTATTAGATTGTGCGGCCTTGCAATCTATTACAATTATAGGTCAATTGCTCATCGTCGCCGTGTCCACCGGTACGCCTGAAGCAGTTTGTATACACCGCTATCGCGCGCAGTTGACGTTGTGCTACCCGCGTCCAAGTCACAGTCATTCCGCTAACCCATACGATTTGCGAAAATCGGCGACTGAATCGACCGCTCCGGCGTCGCTATCTGCAATGCCTGCTTCGATGATGCGTTTCGAGCATCGTTTCGAGTTCCCGCGTGTCGCTATCTGCAATGCCTGCTTCGATGGCACGCCGGACATAAATTTCGTACTCCAGGTCGTCCCACGTCGCGCCGTCGGGTAGGCGATCGACCAGCTTGCGAGCCTCATCTTTGACATTCGTGATTGCCATTCTGTTTCCCTCCCACGCGATTCAACACGACGCCGAATTGTACCAGACATGACATTGGATCGGCAACGCAACCCCGTTTGGCAACCCGTCCGGTTCGTGCGGTTCACGCCGCTTGTAGCGGGCACATGATCGCCGCGTTGCCTGAAGCGCGCAAACGCCGTCGTCTGTGCGAACCTCGGCTTGCCTGCGGGGCGATAATATTGAGACGGGATCACGTCGCCTATAAAGGAGTTTTACCGATGACACGGAAGTATGTATTCATCGCGTTCTTGCTGGGTGCGATTGGCACGGTCGGTTGTAAGGGGTTTGAAACGCCACGGGACTTGCGGAAGAAGGAACGCCCCGACTTGCCACAATACTCGACCGAAGAGCAAGAACGCCGTGGTCGCGCCCGTTACACGATCCCCGAGGATGATACTCGCGCGTTTCCGAAAGGGCTGATCGACCGCCCTAGCCCAACGGGTCGGTAGCAAATCACACCGCGTGTAACGCTTCGGCGCGGAACATCCAGTACAGGATCGTTTTGATCTCGAACGGCTTCAGGTCGGGTTTGAGCGACAAGATTCTCGCCGCGATGCCGGCTAGGTGTGGCGTGGCCCAACTGGTGGCGGGTTCGCGGGCGAACGGGCCGAGGTAGCCGCGCGAGTGGGCTTGGAACTCGATCGACTCGCGTAGCTTGTACGCGAACTGGAGCGGGTCGTCGAAGAGGCCCTTATCGACGGAGATGAGTGGCGGAGAGAACATCGACGGGTAGCTGCGGGTGAGCGGGTGTTCGTTATGGGCGGCGGCGAAGACGAGCACGTCTTTGAAGTACGCCTCTTCAATGGCACGCAGCAATTGGTTCCGGCGCGGTAATTGTTGCAACTTGTGTTCCGGCACCCCGAGCGACAGGTTGATGACCTTCACTTTCCACACGTCAATCGCGTGGTGCAACGCCGCAATCACGGTCTCGACTTCGCAGGCCCCTTGCGGGCCGAACACGTCGGCGGAGTAGAGTTGCACTTGCGGGGCGATTGTCAAAATGATGTCCGCGACCGTCGTGCCGTGGGGCGACGACTGGTGGCCGTCGTAGGGCAGGGGCGTGGCGTTGCCGGTACGAAAGACCACGCCCTCGATCGGGCGAATCGGCGTGCCGGCTTTCAGGAACTTCTCTTCGAGAATGCTGCGTTCGACGCCCGAATCAATGATCGCCACCGCGATACCGGCGCCGGTCGCCCGCTCGTCGCGCAACAACCGATCCGGCGTGAGCTTCGCAAAAATCTCGTCAAAGACTGTCGGTCGAGGTTCCATCATCTGAAAGTCACGGACTGGTGAAACCACGCGGTTCGGCCAGCCCGTGGGTCACTCCGTTCCGGTGATTCCATCCAGTAGTTCACGCAAGTTATTCACGAGTATCACGCAGTGTTCCACCGGCGCCGTGCCGTGGCGGGTGGCCAGCGTGCGGACCGCTTCGACGAGTTTCAACCCCGTCTCGGCGTCGATGACCGCGTTGGTATTCGCGGCCAGTCCCAACTTCAATCGCTCCATGACAATGGCGGATGTATCTGCCCGCGTGTAGGCTGGGGTGTCGGGCGTGGTGTTCAGCGTGCGGGTGACGTTGTCGCTAGCAGTCAGGGCCGCTTCGACCGCGTCGAACAGCAACGAGTGCGTTTGCCGTTCGGCGAACGCTTGCTTCAGCAACTCCGCACCGATGTCAGCGGCTGCGGCCACAAGCCGCCGGTCTTCTTCGGTAAATACCGGCTTGTCGAATAATTCCAACACCACGTGCGTCCCCGACCCAACCCGCACCGGCGCCGCAAGGATCGACTTGCGGTTGCGTTCAAACGGCATCAAGTCCACGATCCCAGCGGAGGCGGGGTCGAAGTCGTTCATCACGCACGGGTCTTGCATACTCACGACGTTCGCCGCGAGCGACCGGCTAAATGGCACCGGGTGCGACGGTAGCGGTTCACCGCTGGGGGCGTAGCAAATGGTCGTGTCGGTGCCGTCATTCAACAGGTGCCGCACGATGAGTACGCCGTCGGTTGCGCCCGTGGCGCGGAGCAAAAAGCGGAACAGCGCGTGAACCGCGACGGGCAGCGGAACCGGGTCGTTGAGGGTCGCGGTGGAGCGGACGAGCGGCAGCACTTTCTCGACGGTCTCGCGGAAACTGGCGAGGCTCTCGTTCAGTTCGCGTTGCCGCTTGGCGGGGCGGATTTTGTCGAGTTGCTTGCGTACCGCCTTCAAGAACGTGTCGCGGTTCAGATCTTGGTTCTTGTCGAGGTAATCCCGCACGCCCATGCGAAGGGCTTCAAGCGGGGTGGCTTGCCCGGCGAACCCGGTGATGAGAATCGCCACGATTTCCGGCTGAAATTCGACTAGGTCTTCGAGCAACCGCAAGCCGTCCGTGCCACTCCCGAGGTTCCAATCCAGAATCGCCAAGTCGATGCTTTGCTGGTTCGCCAGAATCAACGCGGCTTCCGAATCCCCGGCAGACAAAACACGCACGTCCAACCCGGAAGTCGTCAGCCAGTCGTAAAACGTGCGGCGAACGCTTTCTTCATCATCCACGATCAGAACGGCTTCGCTCATGTTCATTCCTGACCGTTCGCAACCACGACAGTGACATCAGACAGTGACATCACGTTCCCACCGCACTATAGCAAGCCCACGCCGTGTGAAAATCCCGACTCAACAAATGCACGACCGCCCGCAACCGGGACACGTCTTCACCGGATCGCAAACTTTCGGCATCACCAATCGAACACAGCGCCGCGAAATAATCACCCGCCGCCATTTGTGTGGTTGCCGCCGACAACAACGCTTCGCGTTGCGTCATCACGCCAAACAGCAACGACAAGTCCGCCTTACACCGCCGACAATTCGGGGGCACGTCGTTGGTGGCACGACAACAGGGGCATGTGATGGGGGGCATGGTGTTGGAGTCCTTCGACGTTAAGCGTTCCCGCGTACCCAGGTACCCAGGGTGAACCCCTGGGATCGGCCGCCGGATCAACCCTGTGATCGAATAGCCCATTTTTACGCATCTTCCAGGTAGAACAGCACGTCGGTCAGCTCGTTGCTCGCCACCGTCAGGTCGCCCCAGGCGCGGTCGGTCAGGGCGATGCGGATGTTTTCGCACAGGCGATCGAGTTCGGCTTGGTCGGCGGCGGCGGCGCGGTCGCGGATGCGTTCGGCCTTTTCGAGCAGCGCCCCGGCTTGCACGCTTTCGCGCTGGCCTTCCGCCGGGCCGGGGGAGAGGTACGGCGCTTCGATCCGTTCGCCATCGTCGTCCAGCAATTCTTCACCCTCGCCTTCGCCCTCGCCTTGGTCGGGGCTGGACCACATGCGGTTCAACCGCTCTTGGGCGGCGTCGCGCTCTTCGAGGGCGTACTGGGCCATCGCGTTTTCGATGGTGATTTGCTTGACCAATCCCGTGGATTTTTCTCGGGCGGACACTTTTAGGGTGCCGTCCAACGTGAGGTCCAGTTGCACGACAATCTGGTTCCCCGCAGGGACGCGGGCCAAGCCTTCGATCAGGAACTTCCCGACCCGGTGGTTCCGTCGCACGTCCCCGCTTTCGCCCTGGAAAATCTCGACATCGACCTTGGCTTGGTTGTCGCCGACCGTGCAGAACACTTCACTCCGGGACGCGGGCAGGGGCGTGTTGCGTTTCACGATCGGTGTGAACTTGAACTCGTTCGCGGAGAACGTGAACTCGTGCGGGTACTCCAGCGTTTTGATGCCCAAACTGTGCGGCGTGATGTCCACCAGCACCGCGCCGACGTTCTGCTTGCCGATGATCCCCGCTTGCACCGCCGCGCCCAGCGCCACGCACAAATCGGGGTGGACTTCCCGGTGCGCCGGTTGCCCGAGACGTTCTTCGAGAAGTTGCCCGATCATCGGCGTCCGGGTGCTACCCCCGACCAACACGACGCGATGAATTTGCGACGCCGTCAACCGGGCGTCGTCCAACGCCCGTTGCACGCAATCCATCGTGCGGTCGATGAGCGGGCGGATCAATTCTTCAAAAACTTTCCGTTCGACTTCCGTCGAAAGGTGTAACGGGATGCCGTCCTTCTCCGCGATGAACTCTTCCTCGACGCGGGCAAACGGGTGGTCGGACAGCACCCGCTTTGCCGCTTCGGCGGCCTTCAACAGCCGCGCTTTGGCAACGTTGTCGTTGCGCAGATCGACGCTGAACAGGTCTTCAAACTCGTCCGCCAATTGCTTGTAAAGCAAATCGTCGAAGTCGTCGCCGCCCAGGTGCGTGTCGCCGTGGCTACTGAGAACTTCAAACACGCCACCTTCGGCTTGCACGATACTCACATCGAACGTGCCGCCGCCGAGGTCGTAGACCAGGAAGCATTCGGTGGTTTCCGGCGCGGGGTTGTACGTGAGCGCCGCTGCCGTCGGCTCGTTCAGGATGCGGACGACTTCCAACCCCGCGAGTTCACCGGCTTCGCGGGTCGCTTGGCGTTGGCTATCGTTGAAGTACGCCGGGACCGTGATGACCGCCTTGGCGATCGGTTGCTTCAAGTCGGCTTCGGCGGCTTCTTTCAACCGGCGCAGGATCATCGCGGAGATTTCTTGCGGGCGGAACTTTTGGTCACCGAGCGTGACGGTCACGTCCTCGCCCATCTTCCGCTTGATCGACTTCACCGTGCGGTCCGGCGCTAGCACCCACTGGTTGCGGGCGGGCTTGCCGACGAGCAACCGGCCGTCTTCCGTCAGCCCCACCATCGACGGGAGAATCGGGTCGCCGTCCACGTCAATCACGCGCGCCTTGCCGTCTTCGACGACCGCGACTTCGCTGTTGGTCGTGCCGAGGTCGATGCCAATGATAATTTCGGACATGAGACAAATCCTTTATCCATAGGAGTTACGCAGTCGCGGTGTTTGGCGTGCGGTAGATTGGGGTCGTTCGATACGCGCGGATGGCA
>JAYSXU010000340.1:0-4651 GCA_043716965.1 Fimbriiglobus sp. | reverse complement strand
CATGAATGTCGTGGCCATCGCCGCGGACCATCATTTCCGCGCTGGCTCCGTTGTCGGACAGGAACACCACGAGGGTGTTATCCAGCATCTCGGCTTTTCGCAATTGTGCCAGAATTCGCCCGATTTCCTGGTCCATTCGATCGACCATCGCGGCATGAACCGCCATCTTGTTCGCTTGAAATTCTTGCTGCTCGCGGCTCAAGTCTTTCCAGACCAACGGGCGGTTCACTTCGTTTGGACCCAGCTTTTGGATCGCATCGGGGAACGCATACGGCGGCCCGAGATCGCGGTCGATTGGCGACAGGGTGTCACCCAACTTCAGCTCACGCATTCGTTTCCAGCGTTCGTCCCGCAGGGCGTCCCACCCCGCGAGGTACTTCTTGCGATATTTGGCAATGTCCGCCGCCGGTGCTTGCAGCGGGAAGTGCGGCGCGGTGAACGCAACGAATTCAAAGAACGGTTGCGCCGGGTACTTCGCCGCGTGGGCTTTGATGTGCGTGATGGCATGGTCCGCAATCGCGGTGCTGGAATAGTAGTCGCCCTTCGGGTCGGCAGGAGGTAGTGCCTTGTCGTCTTCGGTATGCTGCTTCGGTGCGAAGTGGCGATCGTGATCGTTCAGGCTGTACGAATGCTCGAACCCGTTCTGAAGCGGTAGGCCGTCTACGTGCCACTTCCCGGAGTGGTACGAATGATAGCCGCAGTCCTTCAGCAGTTCCGGCAGGAGTTTCGCCCACGGCGGTCGCACCCCCTGGTTACCGCTCTTGACGCCCGGAATGGTATCGCGCCGCACCTGATGAGCATAGTACCCCGTCAACACCGAAGCCCGTGTCGGCCAGCACCGCCCCGTGTTGTAAAACTGTGTGAACCGCAACCCACCCTTGGCGAGTGCATCCAGATTAGGCGTCTCGATCTCACTGCCGTAACACCCCCCGTCCGAGAAGCCCATGTCGTCGGCCAGAATCAACAGGATGTTTGGTTTCGTTGCCGGATCGGCAGCGCGGACTGGCGTTGAGACTACAGACAACAGTGTCACGAGGAACACGAGACGGGTCATCGTTTCAACTCCGGGGATCATGCGGACTTCAACGGCTTACGGGAACCGAATCTCCAGGATCGAGAGGTCGTCGTCCAGCACGTCGGAGCCGTTCATTTCGCGGATGAGGTGGTGGAGTTCGGGCATCACGTGGTCGGGCTTGCGGTTGACGAGGTCGGTGAAGGTGGCGATGAACTCGGGGACGGTCCAGTCGGTGCCGTCGGTCTTGTGGATCTCGTGGGCGCCGTCGGAGTACAGGTACAACCAGGAATTCGGCGGAACATCGACCTCGGTCTGTTCAAAGTGGGGCCAGGGCATCATGCCGATCATCGGGCCTTGGGAGTCGAGTTGTTGTGGGTGCGGGCGGTTCGGGCCGGTGCCGGTGTACAGGAACGATGCCGGGTGCCCGGCCCCCGACCACGTCAACTTTCGGGTGCTACAGTTGTAGACGCCGTACCAGATTGTGAAGAACTTCTCGCCGTGTTTTTCACACGGAAACGCCTCGTTCAAGCCGAACAGCACTTCGCCGGGGTTCTTGAAATCGGTGTTCGATAGCGTGCCGGTTCGCAACACGTTCAACACCGTCACGCCGTAAAGCGCGGACGCCAACCCGTGGCCGGTGATGTCCAGGAGGTACATTGCTAGGTGATCTTTGTCCAGCCGGTGGTAGCCCAGGGCGTCGCCACCCATCGCGGCTGTGGGGACGAAGTACCAGTTGATGGCGTCGATGTCCGGGTCGTCACCCGGCTTCCACGGCTTCGGTAACAACGACCGGACGTATTTTTCCCCCGCCGCCATTTCATCCGCGAGTTGCTTGCGGCCCTTCTCGATCTCCTTGTAGGCGGCGTTACGTTGTTGCAAGTTCACGTAGGCGCGGGAGTGGTAGCGGATGCGGGCGAGGAGTTCGATCTTGTCCGGCAACTTCACGAGGTAGTCGTTGGCGCCGTTGGCGAACGCCTCGGCTTTGGTGACCGCCTCCTCCTTGCTGGACAGCACGATCATCGGCGTGTCGGCGGTCGAGGGGTTGGCCCGGAAGAACTTGACCAACATCTGGCCGTCAATCTCCGGCATCACGAGGTCTTGCAAAATGACGGTCGGCTTGATCTCGTTGGCCATCACGATGGCCCGTTGCGGCTCTTGGCAGTAGTGAAATTCGAGACCGGGTTCGGTGGCCAACATTCGCCGCACGGCTTCCGCGATCATGGGTTGATCGTCGATGAGAAGCACGCGAATCGTGCCATTTTGCAGCAGGATGTTGGCAGTCGGTGGGGCTGGACGGGTCATAGAAGGTCGCGCGGGGTGGTGGTGTCAGTCGGGCCGTCGGTGTCAGCGTTTCATCTCAGCGTTTCACTTGGGCGAGGATCATGCGTCCGATTTCCGGCGGCGGCATGACGTGGATGGCACCGCCCAGTTTTGCGGCAGCGTCGGGCATCCCGAAGACGGCGGACGTGGCCTTGTCCTGGGCGTAGGTGGTCCAGGCCGCCTTGCGAAGTTTGAGCAACCCTTCGGCGCCATCTCGCCCCATCCCCGTCAACAAGACTGCGTAGCCCGGATGAGTCCAGTGGGAAGCTAGGCTATCGAACATGACGTCCACGTTCGGGCGGAACGGCGTCTCGCTGGGGTAGGAGGTGTAGGCGAGTGTGCCGTCGGGCCGTAGCACGAGGTGTTCGTTGCGGCCCGCTAACAACGCCACGCCGGCGGTCGGCCGCTCGCCCGGCACGGCGACGCGCACCGGGATTTTGGACTTGTGCCCGATCCACTCGGCCAGCCCCGTCATGAAGTCCGCGCCCAGGTGTTGGACGATCAAAACCGCGCCGGAAAATGTGCTCGGGAATTGCGACAACACTTCGGCAATCGCCTGCGGCCCCCCGGTGGAGGCCCCGATCGCGACCAACGGTAAGCCCGTCTTGACGGCGGGCAGGGAGAGCGGCGTGTACGTTCCGCTCGCGGACGTGGTCTTCAGCTTCTTGCCGACTTGGGCAATTTTATCTAACAGTTCCTGACCACCTTGCAACGAACCGTCCAGACCCAAACTCGGGGTGTTGACCGCGTCGATGGCCCCCGCCCCGAGCGCGTCGAACACCAGGCCGTAATTGCCCGACCGCGACGAGGTCACGATCAAGATGGGGCAAGGCGTGGAAGACATGATACGCTTGGTGGCTTCGGCGCCGTTGACGCCGGGCATGATGAGATCCATCAGAATCAAATCGGGCTTTTCCTTGGCGGCTTTCTGAACAGCGTCGTCCCCGTCTCGGGCCGTCCAAATGACGACGTTCGTCGGCACGGACGTGACCACCCGTCGGACGGCTTCCAACGCCAAAATTCGATCATCCACGATCGCAATACGCATGATGTTCCTGATACCTGGACTGGCGGCAACTGGGCAGGCGACAAGTGACCGTTTCTCGCGGTCACTTCCGCTTTCGGATCATGATGATTTCGTTCCCACTGGGGCTGTGGCTGACTTCATCAAAGAAGGTGCGAATCAACAGTAAGCCTCGTCCGCAAGCCTGTTCGATGTTCGCCGGGTCGGTCGGGTCGGGTAGTTTCGTGGGGTCGAACCCCTTGCCTTGGTCCTTGACCCGGACTTCCAGGTACGGCTCACGGGTCGCGCGGATCGAGATCGTCACCCGCCGACTCGCATAGGGTTCCTGTTTGGACCGCGTCGCAATCGTCGAATGATACGTGTCCCAATCGCCTGCTTTGAGTTCACTGCCGATGCCCAAGTTGCCGTGAACCATCGCGTTCACGGCGGCTTCATGCACTGCCACGCCGATTCGCATTTGCACGGACTCGTCGAACATTTCCATTTGCTTCATGACGTTCTCGACTTGGCCGACCACCTGCGAGATCAAGTCGGTGTCGTTCTCCAGGCTGAAGCGGTACTCCGCAGCGGTCATCCGGTTCAAAAACTGCGTCATCTTCTTTTGCGAAGACGTGACGGAGAGAACTTCTTCCAAACTTTCAACGACATCCCGCGCCAAGTTGCGTTTTGGAATGTACCCCGATGCTCCGCTGCGCAACGCCTGGACCGCGAGTTCTTCACTGCCACGATCGGTGTTCATGATGACCGGCAAGCCGGGGAACTCCGTGCGCAATGCTTGCACCAGTTCCAGACCGCTCATCTCCGGCATGTGCATGTCGGTCAGCACGAGATCGGGCAAGTGGTTCCGCACGGCTTGCAAACCGAGTGCCCCGTTCACCGCGACTTCGACCTCATGCCCGGCGTTGCGCAGGATGTACTCCGCGTGCTTCGCCTGGATGGGGCTATCCTCAACAACCAAAATGCGAGCCATCATGCCCCTCGGGGGAAATCCCCAGCACAGATTCCGTAGTCCAGATTTGTAGCATCAGAAACCCGACCGAGCCACGACCGTTAGGGAGTGGCCCAAACGCCAGCCCTCGCTACGCTGCCACCGCTAGCAACAAACCGTTTCGTCCAAGGCCGGTTGGGCCACTCCCTAACGGTCGTGGCTCGGACGGGCACTGCAAAACCCATCATAGCGTGTTGACAGACCCCACCTTGCTGTTGACCCGGTGTCATGATTCCGGGCCGCCGATCAAGTCTTCGACGGCTTTCAGGAATTGGCCGTCGTGGAAACTACTCTTGGTCAGGTA
>JAYSXU010000339.1:0-4659 GCA_043716965.1 Fimbriiglobus sp. | reverse complement strand
GGATCAGCCCGAATTCGGACAGGTCTTCGGCGACCACTTGGCTCAGTAACTCCGAGATGCCGCGATCACGGTGGGTACTGGTTGCTCCGAAGCCGATCGTCTTCTTGCCGACCCGCTTCGAGATAATGTTTTCCAACCCCACGAAGGTGCCGCCGACAATAAACAAGATGTTCGACGTGTCCACTTGGATGTACTGCTGCTCCGGGTGCTTGCGTCCCCCTTGCGGTGGGACGTTCGACACTGTGCCTTCGAGCATCTTCAAGAGGGCTTGCTGAACACCTTCGCCAGACACATCACGGGTGATGCTGACGTTCTGGGAGGTCTTCGCAATCTTGTCGATTTCGTCGATGTAAATGATACCGCGTTGGGCGGCTTCAACGTCGAAGTCGGCAGCGTGCAGTAATTTCAGCAACAAGTTCTCAACGTCTTCTCCGACGTAGCCCGCTTCCGTCAGCGTGGTGGCGTCACCGATTGCAAACGGCACGTCGAGAATCTTGGCCAGCGTTTTCGCTAGCAGTGTTTTCCCACTGCCGGTCGGCCCGATGAGCAGGATGTTGCTCTTCTCGATCTCGACGCCATCACGGATCCCGTCGCCGAGTGACAACCGCTTGTAGTGGTTGTGGACCGCGACCGAAAGCACTTTCTTGGCCCGTGTCTGACCGATCACGTACTGATCGAGCTTCTCTTTGATCGACCGTGGCGACGGGGTGTTGCTGGCCGCAGCGGTTTTACCCGGACCGCGACGTTTGCGTTCTTGCTCAATGATCGACTGGCACAAGTCAATACATTCGCCACAAATGTAAACGTCACCGGGGCCTTCAACCAGTGGCCCGACATCGCGGTGACTGCGACGGCAGAACGAGCAGTACGCATTTCGATTTCGCCCCGCCGCACCAGGAGGTTTTCGTCCCCCGCCGTCGCCGGTTGTACGTTCAGCCATTCGTTCCCCGATAACGTAAAAAATAAGGACAATGTCGATCAACACGTGAAGTCGTTAACTTCCAAACTATAGCTTTGGTCCGGTCCAATCCGAATACATCTTCACATAATCCGCGTAAAGGTTGTGGGTGAATCGTCTGACCTGCGGATTCTACACGGCACACCAACTGCGGTGTTCAGGAACGTTGTTCCGGGGTTGGCGGTAAGTCTGGTGGCGTCGTGGTCGGCGGCTCGTCGGCGAGCGGGAGGGTCGTTTCCGGCAGGTTCAACTTGTTTGGGACCACGTCTTGTTTCACTCGTGTTGCCACTCGCGCCCGGATCGCTTGGTACTCGGTCTCCGTGATTTCACCACGATCGAACAGTGCGCGATAATGGGTCAGAGATTCGAGAGATTCGTGCCCGGTGGAAAATTGCTTCTTTCGCCAGATGTCCGTGAAGTACAGGACGACCGCACCGCCCAACAGAGTCGCAATCAGCAAGCCGATCGTGACCAGGAATTCCGTTGACAGGAACGGATTGTCGGCCCCGAACAGTAGGAGAGTGGAGCGGTCCGCGATTGCCATCTCGTCCTTCTGGGTGTGGGATTTTCCGGAGTCAGAATCCGACCCGTGTCGCATCTGTCACGGCATTATAACCCGCCGTTTCCTCCTCGTCGATCGTTTGTAGAGACTTCGCAGAAATGTAAAAATTACAACAGGCACGACTTGACCGAAGTGCGTGACGCGAACTGTTTTTGACGAACCTACATCGGCATTGCCCGTATCCATTCTCTTGCGGCTCCGACTTCGCATAATACCTAGCGTTCCCGTTCGCCCGTAAAAGGACCACGGCTCATGACGATTCGCGCTCGCTTTGCACCCAGCCCGACGGGTTACCTTCACATCGGGGGCGTCCGCACGGCACTGTTCAACTGGCTCCTCGCGCGACGGCACAACGGGCAGTTCATCCTGCGGATTGATGACACCGACCTGGGACGGAATCGCCCGGAAGCGTTGCAGCCGATCATTGATGGCTTCAAGTGGCTTGGCATCAACTGGGATGAAGGCCCGACCGATGACGGGAAATCCAGCTTCGGCCCCTACGCACCGTACTTTCAAAGTCAGCGGAATGAAACCTACGTCGATGCCGCGATGACGTTGATGGCGGCGGGTCATGCGTACCCGGACTACCTGACCAAAGAGGAACAAACGGCGGACCGGATCGAGAAGCATTTGAAACTGTTTCTCGCTGCAAACCCCGGTGCCTCGGCGGGGCAAATCGAGAAAGAGAAAGACGCAGCGTCGAAGGGGCAACGCCCGTACCAGTTCCGCGGCACGTTGCGTGACAACAGCCCTGCGGACAACCTGCGAGCGTACCGGGAAACCCCGTGCCCCGTCCGCTTCAAAGTGCCGACCGGGCAAAAAGTGACCGTCACCGACATCATCCGTTCACGGACCCGTGACGGCGATCAAGTCATTCCCGGCGTGGTCGAATTCGACACCAACGGCATCGGCGATCCGGTGATCTTGCGCGGCCCCGACCCGACCGATGGGGTGTGCCGACCGCTGTACAACTTCGCAACCGTGGTCGATGACATTGCGTTGAAGATCACCCACGTCGTTCGCGCGGCGGAGCATTTCTCCAACACGCCGGGGCAAGTGCTGTTCTTCCAGAGCCTTGGCGCACCCGTGCCGATGTTCGCCCACGTGCCGGTGGTGAACGCCCCCAAGTCGAAGGACAAACTCAGCAAGCGCAAGATGGCCCAGTTCATGACACCCGAGGTCATCGCCAAACTGCGGGCGGTCCACGCGGTGCCGGCGGACTGGACCGAAGACCAAGTGAAAGACCACGAAATGTTGAACCCCGCCACCGTCGAGTTCTACCGCGTCATGGGGTATATCCCCGAAGCCGTTTTGAACTACCTCGGCAAACTCGGGTGGTCCCTGGACGACAAAAGCGAGTACCTCGAACTGCCGGACATGATCGCAAACTTCAGCCTCGAACGGGTCAACGAATCCCCCGCCAGCTTCGACCCGGACAAGCTGTACTGGCTGGCCGGCGAGTACATGCAGAAGCGATCGGTCGCGGAGAAAGTCGAAGGCAGCTTGCCGTTCCTACGCCGCGCCGGGTTGATCGGTGACACGATTGACGACAGTACCCGCGAGAAACTGACCGCAGTCGCCACCTACGCCGCCGAACGCATCAAGTTGTTCACGGACATGATTCAATACGCCGGACCGATCCTCCGCACCAACCCGGAGTACGACCCGAAAGCGGTGGCCGACAAACTCAAAAAACCGGGCGTCGCGGCCCGATTGCAAGAATTCCACACGACCCTGGCCGCGCTCGAACCGTTCGACGCCGCGACCGTCAAGAACTCCTTCACGGCGTTCGCGGACAGCCACGCCATCAAGCCGAAGGATCTCGACGGCCCGCTGCGAATTGCGGTCACCGGCGTGGCCGTCGGCTTCGGTCTGCACGAAACCATGATCCTGTTGGGGCGTGACGAAACATTGCGCCGCATTCAACTCGGGATCCATCAGGCCGCAATGTAGCAACCGCACCAAAGTCCACGAACGATCGTTCGTAGGCGTTCCCTCAACACAACGACCACACCACTACCCATGAAACCATTCCAAGTTTGCGGCCTCGGCAACGCCATCGTGGACATCTTCCTAGAACTTTCCGACAGCGACTACGCAGAACTCAACTTCGAGCGTGGCACGATGCGGTTGGTCGATAAGCCCGAGCAAAAGGTGCTACTCGATAAGTTTCACAGTCAGGAACCGCGACTCGTTAGTGGCGGTTCGGTTGCGAATTCGCTGATCGGGTTTTCGCAATTGGGCGGCAAGGCCGCGTTCATTGGCTGCGTCGGGGACGATCGGTACGGGCTGTTTTACCAGCGTGAATTCGAGCAACTCGGCATCGACATCGGCAACCCGGCCATCGTGGATGAAACCACGGGCACTTGCGTCTGCATCATTACCCCCGATGCCGAACGGACGATGCGGACCTGCTTAGCCGTGTCCAGCCACCTCGCGGCGAAGCACGTCGATGAAGCCCGCATCAAGGATTCGGACTGGCTCTTCGTTGAGGGCTACGTTTTTGCCAACCCCGAAACCGGGCAAGGCGCGATCAAGCGGGCGATTGAAGTTGCCAAGAAGCACGGCGTGAAAATCGCGGTGACGTGTTCGGAAGCGTTCATCGTCGGCGTCTTCGGTGAGCCGTTCTTTGACGCACTCAAGCACGCCGACTTGCTATTCTGCAACGCGACCGAAGCAATGGCTGTGGCGAAAGCCGACTCCGCCACGTCCGCATTCGCCAAGCTAAAAGACCTCGTTCCCAACGTCGTCGTGACCGACGGCCCGAACGGCGCGTATGTGCGGTACAACGGAGTGGAATCGCACGCCCCAGCCATTGCCTGTGAACCCAAGGACTTGACCGGGGCAGGGGACATGTTTGCCGGCGCGTTCCTGTACGGGATCACGCACGGGGTGCCGGCCGACAAAGCGGCACACGTTGCGAACTTCCTCTGCATGAAGGTGATTACCCAAATCGGCGCCCGGCTTCACCACGGCACCCGCGACTTCTGGGACGCTGCCCTGAAGCAAGCGTAACACAGTTGAAGCTTTGCGATGGCAGTGGATGTGTCAAGACTTTTAGACAGGATTTACAGGATTCGACAGGATTAATACCTGATTTTTTCTCATCCTGTTGAATCCTGTAAATCCTGTCTAAAAA
>JAYSXU010000338.1:0-4660 GCA_043716965.1 Fimbriiglobus sp. | reverse complement strand
CGTGATTCCAAGGGGCGAATTGGCAGCAACGGACTTCATCGGAACGTGGACGAGAAGCCGATGGTCATTCAACTGGTTGCGGTGGGTGAGCACACTGGCCGCGTTGTTGATGAGGACGGCAAGCCAATTGGCGGCGCGACCATCACGCCCACGATGGCGTACCAAGATCGCGGTACCACTTCTCAATTACCGTCGTCGTACATCGACCTGCCACCGTGGGAATCGTCACGGCTGGCCGTTCGCACGGAGGCCGACGGGCGGTTCACTTTGAAGGGCCTGCCGGTGGGTCATCACTTGCAGTTTGAACTGCAAGCCGGTGAACGGGGCACGATGAAGTACAGCAGCCTTGATGTCGGGGACATCACAGTCACCCACCGCAAACTGGGCGGGGCGAAGCTCGTTGTTCAGGACGCCGATCCCGCGATGGTGAAGGGCCTCTATTGGAACATCCGCGCTGAAGATGTCGAGAAAACTGTGCCGAAAACTGGCGTCCACCCACTCCGATACGATGGTGGCCAACACCCAGGCACCGCCGAATACGTCATCCCGAATCTCGTTCCGGGGCATTACACCCTGACGTTATCGAGCAACGCGGCGATTCCGTACCTCACCCCGACCGTCGCCCCGTTCGAGGTGAAAGCCGGTGAGAATACTACCGTCACCCTAGCGTTCAAACCGACCGCGAAAATTAGCGGGACCATCACCGACCCGGCTGGTAAGGGCTTGCCCGGAGTGAGTGTGTTGGTCTCCATCCAGTCCGAGAAAGAAACTCGATCTCAATGGGTTGGCGAGGTGACCACGATTACGGATGGCACGTTCACGGCATATGGTGCTGCCGGTTGGTACACGTTTGGCATTCGTTTAGCACCGGATGGCTTCGCGGTGCCGAAGACGAAAAACCATGCACCACACTTTGAACCAGTCCAAATCGGTGTTGGCAACGCTCACACGTTCGCGCCGCTCAAGTTGGTGCAGGCGGTCGCGTTTGAAGCCAAGGTCGTCGATGCTACGGGTCAGCCGATTCTCAACACCTCGGTTGAGCTGCCGTTTCAGTGGCACTTGAACGGCCGAGATGACAAAGTCACAACGGGGGTCGATGGCGTAATCCGTGTGAAGAACTTGCACCCCAATGACTCCATCAACCCCCACATCCGGAGTGGCAACGCCGTAAACGTACCGCAACATTTTCGATTGTTGGACCACGACAAACCCGTCACGATCGTTGTAAGTGAAGCCAACGCCGCAACGGTCGCCGGGCGGGTGACGGACGGGACCGGGAAAGGGATTGCCGAAGCCAAAATCGAGGTTCTCCAATGGCAACACCAGTACCCAGGGCAGTCCGGTCTCTCCACGCACGCGCGACCCGTTGTGGCGACCACGGATCCGGAGGGCCGCTATCACGTCTCGGGGTTATGGCCGGGGGATCGTGGCCAGATTCGAGTGTCAGCGAGCGGCTATTCCGACGGCGAAATACCCAACGTGAACTTGGATTCCGGGAAAACGATCACGCTGCCCGACATCAAATTGTTGGGTACCAAGCTGTCCGTTGCGGGTGTCACACTTGATACCGCTGGCAAGCCCATTGCCGGGGCGAAGGTGTTTGCCGTCGATGGCATTAAGCCGATGGAGACGGTTTCGGCGGCGGACGGCACGTTCACGTTGACCGGGTTCTACGACGCGCCGGGGTTCCTGTTTGCGGAGGCAACCGACTTCCGCCTGATCGCCGTGCCGGTGCAGCCGAAGGACAAATCGCCGGTGCGCGTCATCCTACGCCGCACTTCCGAAGCACCGACACCGATCACCATCTCGAAGGACCACACCGACGCGGATCGACGGCTCACACGCCACGTGTTGGAGTTGATGTTCAAGAATCACAAAGCGCACGGGTCCGGCGCGTCCGCCGTCGAACGGATGGCCACGATTGACATCGAAACCGCCCGCAAAAGGATCGCCGAGGAGAAAGTGCAATCCGGCGGCCAGAACGATTGGAGTGGCATTCTCACACGAGTCGAGCGAAACAAGACGCTGCTCGCCACGGCAACGGAAGATGTCGATGAAGCGGTCAGTATTCTCAAGAAACTGTCACCCGAGGCAGGGTATCCGCAAGCACTGCAGTTAGCGAATCAGTTGCTACCCGTTGACAAAGCGAAGGCGTTGCAGGTGATGGAAGAAGCGACCGTGAAAGCCCGTGCGATGTCGATGCCCCAGCGAGTCTGGTACGTTGCCTCGCTCGGCGAGTGGGTCGCAAAAAATGGCAACCCGACAAGCGGGCGGAAGCTGATCGAAGAGGCGATGACACTCTGCGAAAAATTGCCAGCCGATGGGCGTGACCGAAATTCTGCTAACATCGGTTCGGCGGCGGTACGGTTGGCACCGTTCGATTGGCCGCGAGCCAAAGCCACGATCGAGACCCTCAAGGATCCGAGTGAAAAGAGCCGCTATTTTGGAGCGGCAGCCGTACAGTTGGCACCGATCGATCTTCCGAAGGCGAAGGAGGTATTAAAGCTACTGGGTCCGAGTCGCTTCTTCTACCTGGAGGAAAGTACGGTGCGGATGGCCCTTCAGCTCGCGCGCACCAACCCCGATGAAGCGGTTCGGCTGGTAGACGGCATCGCGGCGCCGTCGTTCCGCATTCACGGGTACGTGCAAGTCGCCCGTGAGCTGGTGACGGTCGATAAGCCTCGCGCGATCGCCCTGATCGACAAAGCGATGACGCTGGTTCAGACCAAACCCACCGAGTTACAGTCGTGGTCCTCCTCAGGTGGCGCGAGCGGGTTCGCACTCTACGTGGCATTGGCCGGCCAGCAGGTCGGCCACCCGGACGTAACCGCGTTGACGGCACGAGCACTTTCCTTGCGGACGAACGGCGAAAGTCACTGGGGCGCCGATGATCGTAAGCGATTGCAAGTGCAAATGGCCTGCGGGTATGCTCTAATTGATTCCGCGATCGGCAAGCAACTCTTGGCCGGAGTTGCCACACCGGACGAGTTCATGAAGCAAGCCGTCACCCAAAGCCGCGATTGGTTGTTTGCGTTGGCGCTGTGCGATCCCGAACAAGCCATCGAATTAACCGATAAGCGGATGGAGTGGATGAACACTTCTTCTGATCGAAAGGCTTTAATGTTAAACGGCATGAGTGAACTCAGCCGGATTTTGACGGCGGACGACCGGCTGGCCGAGTTGTTCACCTGGGGATCATTGATCCGTGATGTTCACGACAGTGACTGATCGCATCCGTTGGCTGGTCTCGGTTCCTTGATGGAGGTTCGTCGAGTGTTCCTAATGTTGCTCGCGCTGGCTGCGCCGCCGGACACGGGTTGGAAGTTCGTGGACGAATCCACCCACGACGGTCGGTCGGTCCTCACGTTCCGCACTGCGGAGTTGTCCGAGACGCCCGGCAAGCCGCCGCACCCAGATGACGCCCTGCCACTGGGTGCGAAGTTCGCCACGTTGCGACTTGGGCCTGATGGCAAACAGCGCAACGCCACCGTCTGGCACGCCGCCACTTCCACGGTGTGGATTGACGCCGACGGCGATGGCCGGTTTGCGGCAACGGAACGGCACACCCTCGGCACCAAGCCGATCGAGATTCTCATCAAGCTTCAACAAGTTAACGGCCCGCCGGTGTTGCGCACGCTGCTGGTCCGCAAGCGCGGCGACGGGTTCGCGTACACCGTTCGCGGGTACACCATTGGCACAATCACCATCGCCGGGAAAGCGGTCGTGACCATGCTGACGGACGGCGACGGGGACGGCTGTTTCGACGCCGTCGGGTCCGATCGCATCTGGCTCGATTTGGACGGCGATGGAAAGTTCGACCCGCTCACGGAGCAGTTCTCCCTCGGCAACGCCATTCCCCACGCCGGCACCGCGCTGCTCGTTCGCCCCCAACCGGACGGCCTCACCGTCGTCGTCCGCGAGCGTCCCTCCGAAGCCGGCACGCTGACCCTGGATGTCTCCACGTTGGCCGGCGCGGAGGTGATCGAGTTCACGGCACAACTCGTCAGCGAGTTCGGCGAATTGGTGGTTGTGCGGCAAGTGGGCCAAGAGTTGGCGGTACCTGCCGGAAAGTATTACGTGAAGGATGTGTTGTTGAAACTTGGCGACGGGCACGGCAAAGCGTGGCGGTATCGCTTCTATGGTGACCAGACCCCAACGCTTCAGGTTGCCAAGGGCGAGCGGACGATGCACAAGCTGCTGACCGGGTTGACCATCACGCTCGACCTGGACACGACATCGGTTGCAAAGGGCGCGCAGGTGTTCGTCGCACCGACCGTCCAAGCCGGTGGCCTTTACCTGAGCCAGTGCGAAGTCGGCGATGCGTTAGCCGATCACGGCCGAGATTTGGTCGCCGACTTTGTCCTGACCGAACCGGGCAGCGTGCCACTGGACCGAACGACCTCCGCGTTCAACTGAGGCCGCCTCTGCTCGCGCCCAGTTCGGGTGCCCGCCACGGTGACCGTAGACGAAGTCGAAGTGCGAGTCACCTTCCCCAGCGGCCCGTTAGCCGGCGTGGTGACCGGGTGGAAGGCGTTGAAAGTGAAGCCATAACTCGGCGAAGTAGTCATAACTAGGGAAACGTTCCGTCGGAAATGAATTGACTCTCAACCTGTTCCCGGCGAACCGGCGACGTCAGTCGCCTGGGTGGGCTGCCACAAAC
>JAYSXU010000337.1:0-1582 GCA_043716965.1 Fimbriiglobus sp. | reverse complement strand
AAAATATTTCTTCTGGTTTTCCTCTGTGGCTCTCCGTGCCCTCTGTGGTGAACCATCTCCGTTCTGTACTCCGTGAATCGATGGGTTCA
Source organism: Fimbriiglobus sp. (assembly GCA_043716965.1). GTDB lineage: Bacteria > Planctomycetota > Planctomycetia > Gemmatales > Gemmataceae > Fimbriiglobus. The sequence goes on along the minus strand of JAYSXU010000337.1, from coordinate 1,493 downwards.
TGCTCTCTCACCAACAAATTCATGACGACCTTCGCGGCGTGTTTCGTGGGACGTTGCGCGTTGATGTGTCGTCGCGGGTTGTCTATGCCTCGGACGCTAGCCCGTTTTACTTGTTGCCTCACGCCGTAGCCGTGCCGGTGGACGACGGCGACTTGCGAACACTTGTGAAGTACGCCTCCGACCATCAACTGCCGCTCATCCCACGTGGTGCCGGGACGGGGTTGGCAGGGGAATCGTTGGGTTCGGGCGTCGTCGTGGACATGAGCGTGCATTTCCGCAAGGTGTTGGAAATCGGCGCGGACTGGGTGCGGGCGCAAGTTGGCGTCACCCACGCGGAGCTGAACGCGGCCCTCGCCCCGCACGGCCGCCGGTTCGCACCGAACCCGACCAGTTCCGCGACCTGCACTGTCGGCGGAATGGTTGGCACCAACGCCTCCGGGGGGAACGTGTTTCGGCACGGCTACACGCGAGATTACGTGCTGGCGCTGCAAACGATTTGGGACACCGGCGAAACCGCGACCGTGACCGCGCCGGGGTTCATTCCAACGCAGAACGGCGAACCCGACACCGTCGAACGCGGGCAACGGCTGATCGAGCTGCGTGCCCAAACCGCAGCGCTACTTGCGGAACACCGCGAACTGATTCAACTGACGCGACCTCAGACCGCTTTCAATCGGTGTGGGTACATTTTGCACGATGTGCTAACTCCGAAAGGTTTGGACATCGCCACGCTTCTTGTCGGCTCCGAAGGCACACTCGCGTTCACCACCGAAGCGACGTTGCGAACCATTCCACTTGCATTGGGTACGTGTCAATTCGTTCTCGGCTTCGCCACCGTGGAAGCGGCGACCAAAGCGGGTCTGGTGTTGCGAACGGTAAACGAAGTGGTGGGTTGCGACTTGCTCGATCAACGGCTGATTGCGTTGTCTCGGAGCCTGACTGCTACTGAAGGAATCGGCAGCATTCCGCCCACGATTGGGGCGGCACTCATCGTGGCGATCGAAGCGGAAAGTGAATCCCACGCCATCGCATCCGGCAACGCGGCGGTGCAACGTTTACAGCTTGACCATCCGTTTGGTGTGCTGGTGGAGCCGTCGTGCGAGGCTGTAGTTTTAGCGCGGGTTCAGCGCTTTTATACAACCGCAGTCGGCGGGTTGTACTCGAAGAGTCCCGGTCCACGTCCGGTGGCGTGCGTGGAAGATGTGGCAGTGCCTGCCGAGGAACTGTCGCGGTTTTTACGTGACCTTCGCGCCATCTTGCATCGCTTCGACCTGACCGCGTCCATCATGTTACGTGTCCTGGCGGCGCAAGTTCAAATCCGCCCGCTCGTCGATTTAACCAACTCCGCCGATCGGCAAAAGCTCTGGTCACTTGCGGAGGCGATTCATTCGCACGTCATCGCACTGGGGGGAACCATTAGCACGCAACACGGCACCGGGATCGCCCGCACGCCGTGGGTGGAAAAGCAGTACGAACCGCTGATGCCGATCTTC
>JAYSXU010000336.1:0-1582 GCA_043716965.1 Fimbriiglobus sp. | reverse complement strand
CTTCCCCGAAGCGGTCGAGCAACTGTTGCCAGGTACGCCCACGCAATTGATTGCCGTCGTACAACTCCAGCCGTTGCAACCGGATGAGATTCGTGCTGCGGGCGATGGCCCGTGCCGCGTCGTTGTCCAGACCGTTGTTCCGCAGATCGAGATGCGTGATCCGTCGGCATTCGCGCATGGCCACCAGTGCCTCCACGGCTTGCAGCGTCACCGTTGGTTGCAGTTCAAAGTCGGTCATGCGCGGGGCTGCCTGATCCCAATCCGGGTGTTCGTCCATCGGCAGATCGACCAGTTCACCGGACAGGTCGAGCTTCCTGAGGTTCGCCAACACAGGTGATGTCAGCAACGTGGTCATCGGCTTCGAACTGGCCAGCAACCCAACCGCCATTTTCAGGCTGGTGAGCCGGTAGTACTCCGGGTGCCGGGTGAGTGCTAGGCGGCGGAAGGCGTCCGCATCTTCGATGTCGGCTTTCGTGAGTGTGACTTCCGTGGACTCATGGAAGCCGCGTTTACGGGTGGCCCGCCAGTGCGGGGTTTCGTGCGCGGCCAGTTCCGCGTAGCGGGCCATGAGTTGATCGGAAGCTGGATCGTTGGCCAAGGCACACTGCACGCGGATGATTTCGGCGAAGTTGGCTTCGCCGTGTTCCTCAAGCCAGTCGGCATACACCAGCCGAGGCAGATCGTCGTCCGGCTGGGCGAAAATGGCCAGCACCAGGGATTCGCGCTCGTCGAGGTCGGTCATGTGTTCCTCTTGCGAGCCGCAAACGAAGCGCACTGGGAGGGAGTGTCGATTTGTTGTTAACCCGACACGCTGGCAAAATGCAATTTACCAATCAAACTGCCCCTTGCCGGCGCGGCGGGCTAACAAAGCACATCCATTTGACCTTCTTGATCCATTGATTCGTTGAACGCAGACGATCCACCTTCGGATGCACTGCAAATCCCATGAAAAACGGAGAGCTGCCATGAATCCTTTTGAGTACTGGTTGGAAGTCCACACGCCCGATGCTGAGAAAACGAAGGCGTCTTTCAAATCGTCGCTCGGCTGGGAGGATGGCCACGGCGATGTGGGCTTCCCGTACCACTTTTTGTGCCAGCCCGGCGTGACCACCAACTTCGGTGGCATCATGCCCGGTTCGCAGGCCCCAGTTCGTTCGCCGTGGTGAACGACCCGGTGGGTGCAGCGTTTGCGTTTTATCGGGAGAAGAGTTGATTTGGCGAAGTTTTGCCGATTGAACGGACGGCGACATGTGCAATTTGGCCATCGGCCCGACTTCCCCTCAAGTCCCCTTGAGTTGAGCCAATCCATGCGAAATAACAGATGTGCCCAACTCAAGGGACCGCCCATGACGACTGAAGGGAAGATCGGGCTGCTTTGCGGACTGGTGGCCGTGCTGGTGGTGGCCCTGGCGTATTACCAGAAGAACCCGACCAACGCCGAAGCGAAGCAAACCAAGTCGGTGGCGATCACGCCGACGATGCTGAAGCCGTAGGAAACTCCCTCGCCCCGGTCGCCGGGGAGAGGGTGGCCGTTAGGCAGGGTGAGGGGAAATCCACACTCTCTTTCGCTGCGCTTCGTTCG
>JAYSXU010000335.1:0-4664 GCA_043716965.1 Fimbriiglobus sp. | reverse complement strand
ATCGCTGACATCCCTACCGGGATGCCTCGGGTTGTTTTTATCCCTGCCGGGATGCCTCGGGTTGTTTTTATCCCGGAGGGATTACAGCCATTAGCCTGGGGTTGAGCGCAGCGACACCCCAGGTATCCGTCACCCATTCTCGACGACCCCGGTAGGGGTCGCAGCCGGCTTTGAGATTGCTTATCCTGGAGTTCCGTATGCCTCTGCGTGTGACGACACCGATTCCCATCAAAGCACTCCGGAGACCGACGGTCATTCCCTCCCTCGCGGCGGCGGACACGCTCACCCCGACATCCATCGTATTGGGTGTCGATTTTGTGAGGCAAACCCAATCCCAGTGGTGCTGGGCGGCGTGTACCCAGATGGTTGTAACCTACCTGACGGTGCCCAACATCAAGCAGTGCGAGTTAGCAAATTTCTTACACACCCAAACAACGTGTTGCGTAAATGGCAGCACCACGAAGTGCGATCAACCGTCGCAGTTTGACGGGATCGGCAAAGTCTACGATCACGTGGGGATCGACTCACGAAGTGAACGGAAAATCATCTTCCCGGCCCAACTCCTTCAAGAATTGCAAGCGAAGCGCCCCGTCGAAGTGGGGTGGTTGTGGGACGGCGGCGGCGGGCACGTTGTCCTGATCGTCGGCATGAACGCGAACGGACTGTACCAACTTCTCGACCCGATGTTTGGCACGCGAATTTGCAACTACCAGGTGATCTTGCAGGCGCTCGGAATGGGTCGATGGGCGTACTCGTTTGGCGTCTTCAAAAAGCGGGGGAATTAGTCATGGCCAACGCCGATCCACTCTCTGCCAAAGCGGTCCAATCCGTGGCGACGCAATTATCGAACTTCCTGCCGTCACCCAAAGCCACGGTGCTGGGCATGGCGTCAGCGCCACTCAAGCAACCGGCTGTCGCGGAATCGTTGGCCGTCTGTTACCTGACGGTGCAACAAGTCACGAAGCCGCCCGAGAACTTGACGGTGCTAGTCACGCCGTCCGGAATGTGGTGCCACCTCGTGCGGACCGCCAACGCTGCCACGCACATGGCAATGTCGCACGCCCACGCCTTCGGGTCGGATGAATTGGAAGTGCAACAACTCGGCGAATCCCCGGTCGCCGCGAAATTAGACGGCGCGCTCACGTGGCTGGATGAACACGCCCCCGACGACAACGTCACCGTCCGGTTGCTGATCGCACCGGCCTACTTCGTCCACGCACTTGCCATAATCCGCCCGAAGAAAACGTCCGTCGTGCTAGTCGATCAACCGGATGGGATGACCACACTGCAATCGGAGACGGAGTACCCCATCAAAGACTTCCTGAAACGCCTCGCCAAAGCCATACCGGGAATGTCGCTAGCGGAGTGATTGGGGTTTGTAGGTCGCGGTCGAGGCTGTGCGAGACCCGACATTTTGACTGAAACCTGACCAGATACTTTTGACAGGATTAACAGGATTAGAAGATTTGATTTTCAATCCTGTTGAATCCTGTTAATCCTGTCAAAAAAATGTCGAGTGTCGGTGCCCGCGCGAAGCATCGCCATACCAAAACCCCGTCGTTACAGTTCGACTTCCGGCAGTGCGCCCGCTTGCGGGTGCTTCAGCATTTCGTTCACCACGGTTTGTGCGAGTGTGATGTACGCCTTCGAGACCAGTGAATCGGCGTACTTCCGCACGATCGGTTCGCCAGTGTCGCCGCACTCCGCGACTCGGGGGTCGATCGGGATTTCCCCGAGGAACGGCACGCCCGATTCGCTCGCCAACTTCTGCCCGCCGCCGGTGCCGAAGATGGCGTGCTTCTGGCCATCGCCGGAGATGAAATAGCTCATGTTCTCGATGATGCCGAGAACCGGGACGCGGACCTCCTCGAACATCTTCACCCCCTTGCGGGCGTCAATCAGGCTGACTTCGCCCGGTGTCGTCACCACGATGGCGCCGGTTAGCGGCGCCTGTTGGGAGAGTGTCAGTTGGGCGTCACCCGTGCCGGGCGGCAGGTCGATGATGAGGAAGTCGAGATCGCCCCACGGGATTTGGGATAGGAACGACCCGACCGCTTGTGCCACCTTCGGGCCACGCCAGATGACTGCTTGATTCGGATCCACGAGGAAGCCCATCGACATCAACTTGAGGCCGAACTTTTCGATCGGAAATGGCGTGCGGCTTTGATCGACCAACCCCAGCCCGAACATGAGCGGTACGGACGGCCCGTAAATGTCCGCGTCCATCAACCCCACGCGCTGGCCGTACATGTGCAGCGCCATCGCCAGGTTCACCGCCACGGTCGATTTGCCAACGCCCCCCTTGCCGCTGGCGACCGCAATGACGTGCTTCACACCGGGCAGGGAGAATTTTTGGCCGGGGGTCATCGTGAACTCATTTCAGTAAGCGTGGTGAAGTCAATCAAATCAAACTGCTAAGTGTGCGCAGCGCTACGAGGGTAAAGATGCCGCTATCGTGGCCGTCGTTCCAGGTAATTTGGTAGGCGTAGTGGCCAACGGCTTTCATCGCCTTCGGGGCCGGGGCGCCGGCTTCCAGTTCCTTCGCGGTCAGCACTTTGAACGGGTTCGGTGGGCGGTTGCGGACTTCGTTGCAAGAGGCACACGGGCAGTTGGTGCGAAGCTGTTTCCAAGTCACGAACGTGGTCACCCCGTCCGACCACTCGATCCGCAACCCGTCCCCGTCCCGCTTCAACGTCACGGGACGCAACTCATCCGAACCGACAGCCATCGTGAACCCCAACATCGGGAAACCGTTCTCTGATGGGATTATACGGAACCGCCATCAAGGAAGGATCGGCGTTATCGTTCAACTTCGATCGGGCGGGGTGTCGATGATAGTGATGCTGACAGGATCGCGCGGCGGGTCTCTGGGTTTTAGGAGGTTGCACGGATGCGTACCAAGCGAATCACGATACGGGTTTTGGCGGGGTTAACGTTGCTGGCGGGTAGTGGTGAGGCGTTCGCCCAAGCGCCGAAGGTCGAAGACATCCTGGCGCGAAAACCGATTCAGGCGAACGTCGCCGTTTCGACCCCGGTTGGGGCGGACTTGACGGGTTGTCGGATCGAAGCTGCTAGCTATCCGAAGCCGGCCCAGGGTCCGACGCCGACCGGGATTGTCGTGAAGGACGCTCAGGGGCGGATGGTGCGACAGTTCATTGACACGACCGGCCAGAACCAGCCGAACCTCTTCTACTACTACCTCAACGGCGTCGAGTCCTACCGCGAGATCGACGCCAATCGCAACGGCAAACCGGACCAGTATCGTTGGCTCGGCGCGAACGGCGGCAAGTGGGGCGCGGACACGGACGAAGACGGCATTGTGGATATTTGGTACGTGCTTTCGCCGGAAGAACTCAGCCAAGAACTGTTCGCCGCGATTCTCTCGAAGAACCCCAAACGCCTGGAAGCGTTGCTGCCCAGTGAACCGGAACTGAAGTCGATCGGTATGCCCGAAGCGGAGATTGCGAAGATTCGCCAACGGGCTGCCGGCGCGGCGAAGCGATTGATGGACACCGCCAATGCCATCGCGCTGACGGACAAAGCCAAGTGGGTCCACCTGGAAGTCGGCTTGCCGTTCGTCACCCCGGCGGACAGCTTCGGCGGGCCGGAGGACATCGTCAAGCACACCACCGCCACGGTGTTGTTCGAGAAGGGTGATGGCAAAACAGCGGACGTGTTTCAGACCGGCGAGATGATCCAGATTCGGCGGGCGTGGCGGTTGATCGACGGGCCGATGCCCGGCGGCGCGACCCCAACTCCCGTCGGTGGAACCGATGGCAACATCGTGGCGATCCCCGACGCCGCCCGCGCCATTTTGGAAAAGCTTCAAGCGATCAAAACACCCGCCACGCCCGCCGACATGCCGAAGTATCACATGGAACGAGCCAAATTGTTAGAAGAAGTCGTCGGGTTGACGAAGGGCGAAGAGCAACAGCCGTGGCTCAAGCAAGTCGTCGATTCCTACGCCAGCGCCGCCGAGATGGGTGACGCGACTGCGATGCAGCGATTGAAGCAATGGGCCGGGACGATCGAAAAAGACGCCCCGAAAACCAACGCCGCGTCCTACGCCATGTTCCGCGTCATCGCCACCGACTATGCCATGCGGATGTCGAGTACCCCTGCGGACAAGATGAACGACGTGCAGAAGTGGTGGCGTGACCAACTCGAAAGCTACGTGACGAAATTCCCGACCGCCGAAGACGCGCCCGAAGCCATGATGCGGCTGGCGATCGGTCACGAGTTCAGCGGTAAGGACGGGGAAGCCCAAGCGAAAACGTGGTACGAAAAAGTCGCCTCGAACTTTGCGACCCACCCGCACGGGGCCAAAGCCCTCGGCGCCGTCAAGCGGCTGCAAAGCGAAGGCCAACCGTTCGCGCTACCTGCGGCCCAGTCGCTGGACGGCAAGCCGTTCAGCATGTCCCAACTCGCGGGCAAGCCGGTCATCGTTTACTACTGGGCGAACTGGTCCCGCGAACCTGCCGCCGAACAGCGTGTCGTGACCGATTTGAAAGCCCTCGCCGAACTCGCCAAGGCACTCGGTGACAAGGCGCCACAAATCGTGACGGTCAGCCTGGACGACGACCCCGCCCGTGCCGTCCAAGCCCTGAACGCCGCCCAGCTACCCGGCACCCACCTCCACGCCCCCGGTGGCCTCGACCGCTCCC
>JAYSXU010000334.1:0-14268 GCA_043716965.1 Fimbriiglobus sp. | reverse complement strand
GAAAAACTTGCACAGGATGAAGCCGACCCGAAGCAACGTGACAGATTTCAAAGTGAAGCGAGTACGTGGCGGGAACGAGCGAATCGAGTGGTGACCGGGAGCAACGGGAACCCGGCGGTAGCGGCATGGGATGGCCGACACCTGGTCGAGAAGGCCGCGCAACTTCGGCACGATGCCCGCGACGGCGAACCCCGGTTCGCCACCTGGATGACGCTCGGCATCATCGAGACGAAACTCAACCGCCCCGCCGCCGCAGCGGAAGCCTTCACCTCGGCAATGAGTTTGAACCCCCGGTTGCCGTGGCCCCACTTCCATCGGGGCGTGGCACGATTAGAAACGAAGCAGTATCTCGCCGCGAAAACCGACTTTGATCGGTACTTGGAACTTCGGGCGGATGACCCCGATGGCTATTTCAATCGTGGCATCGCCCGGCTCGAACTCACCGACCCGCGAGGTGCAATTACCGATCTGGATGCCGCCGAACGGCTCGGGCTGAAGCCGAACCGACTGTACAACCTGCGATCCCGAGCGAAACGGCAACTGGGTGACATTGCAGGCGCGAATAGCGATCAGAAGACCGCATTCGAGGTATTACCGACCGATCCGCAAAGTTGGGCGGTGCGAGGTGAGTTGAAGCTGACTGCCCACGATGCGAAGGGGGCACTTGCGGATTTCGACGAAGCCCTGAAGCTGAACCCGGATTTTCTGCCGGCGCTACGTGACAAGGCGAGTGTGTTATCCGAAAGTTTATCTCGCATAACCGACGCGGTCGCCACTTCGGACCGTATACTGGAGTTGGTTCCAGACTCGTTAGACGATCGTGCGGGCCGGGCGGTGTTACTCGCACGTCTTGGGCGGAAGGTTGATGCACGTCAGGATGCGGAAGTGTGCGCGAAGAGTGACAACCCGTTGACACTGTACCAAGCCGCGTGCGCATTTCTGCTCGCGGCAGACGGCCCGAACGACAAGGCACGCGGGTTGGCGTTGCTAAGGAAAGCCCTTCGGAAAGACCAAGCGTGGGCGAAGTTGATGCCGACTGATCCCGATCTGAAAAGTGTTTTTTCTGACCCGTCGTTCCGCGAGATGGTCGCGGCGGCTGGTGTTTTGACTCGTGACAAATGATCGAAATCGGTGTCCGCCCCGGTTACACCCGACCGTTATCTGGGTTCAGAGGTGATAGTGATGCAAGTCAATCGTTTTCGGCCCCGCACGACGCTCCGGATGGACGCGCTGGAAGACCGCATTACACCGGCGCAGTTCAATGTACCGTGGGCCGACCCGACGCACTTGACGGTCAGCTTCGCGCCAGATGGGACGCCCGCGCTGAGCGCCCCGAGTAACTTATTCACGACGCTCGACGCCCAGATGCCACGGGCAACGTGGCGGTCGGTCATCTTGCACGCGATTCAAACGTGGTCGGAAGTCGCCGGCGTGAACGTCGGTGTGACGGCGGACAGTGGGCAACCGTTCGGCACGAACGGGCCTACGCAAGGCGACTCGCGGTTCGGCGACATCCGCTTCGGCGCCGTTCCAATGGCGAGTGAATTGGCCGTCGCCATTCCGCCCGATCCGACGCTGGCGGGCACCCTCGCCGGCGACATTTACCTCAATTCGCGTGCGACATTCACGCCCGAGTCCCTGTACAGCGTCGCGCTGCACGAAGTGGGCCACGCGCTCGGCATCCCGTCGAACGCCATCCCGACCTCGGTCATGTACGACACCTTTCACAATAACCTGACGCTGGGTGCGTCTGACATTGCTGCGGTCCGTTCGCTGTACGGCGCACGTCCCGCTGACTCCCACGAGGGCGCGACCGGCAACAACACGATCCAGAATTCGACGCGGATCAAGTACGACAGCTCCTTCAACGGCTCCACACCGCTTGTAATCTATGGCGACGTGACGACCGCGACCGACGTGGACGTGTTCTACCTGCCGGTACTCGACACCTACTCTGGCGCCATGACCGTCCGCCTTCAAACGACGGGCGTGAGTTTGGTGGCCCCGAAACTGTCCGTGACGGATACGAAAGGCAACGTGATCGCCACCGCCACAGGAACGGGCAGCGAGGGAGACACGATTGCGCTGACACTGCCGCAGGTGTCCGCCGGTGGGAAATACTACGTCAAAGTGGAAGCGGCGCCGGGGGCGACGTTCGCGGTCGGTCGATACGGCTTGGCCGTCACGTTCGACGGGCTGTTACAACCCAGCGTACTTTCGCTCGACGCCGTCCTGCAAGGGCCATACGACACGCTTGCCCCGCGTGACATCAGCACACTGTTCCAAAACCCGTCCGGTTCGATTTTCAACGACGACGCCCGCACGAACGACACAGCCGGAACGGCAACCCTCTTGACCACGACGCCCGGCTTTGCCCCGAACACCCACTTCAAGACGACGGCGAGTATCGCCACCGCGACCGACGTGGACTTCTATCACATCAAGGCGCCCAACGCCCAGAATAACGCGACGCTGGTGCTGACGGTTACCGTTCGGGCGGTTGCACCCAACGGCGCCCAGGAACGGATCGAGTTGTTCGATTCGCGCCAAGTCCGCATCCCTGCCACGATCCTGGCCAACGGCAACGGCACGTTCACCGTCCAAGCCGTCGGCGTCAGCGCGAACACCGACTACACCATCCGCGTCGGTGGCGGCACAGTCGGGAACTATCAACTCGACGTGACGTTCGGGTCGAAAGCCACCGTTGTCAGCACGTTCTCAATGGGGACCGTCCCCGTGGGCGGGCAACTGTCCTCGGCGCTTTACCTCGCACAATCCCAAGTCTTCGGGTTCACACTGGCCGCAACGGGGCCGACCGGCACGCCAGTGAAAATGACGATCACCGACGCCGCCGGGCAGGTGGTCTTCACACTCGTCGGGCAAGCCGGCGACACCCTCAGCGGGGTGACGGGGTTCCTGGCACCCGGCGAATACCGTGTACGGATCACGGCGATCGGGGCGACGGCTCCCGTCGCGTTCAGCATCCGGGGGAGCGCCTTCAGCGACCCGATCGGGCCACAACCCACAGACTCCACAACCGGCCCGCAATACCAAGACCCGGTAAACCTCGACGCCTTCCTCTACCCCGACGGCACCCACACGTTCAACCCGTTCCTGTTCGCGCTCTGGTCCGTGGTGTAATGCAATCCGCAGTCAGCGGGCCATTAGGGCCGCATGGCACCGTGGCCGGGCTTCAGACGGGTCAGACACTACAGGTAGTATTTTTGTCAGCCATGTTCGAGGCTTGGCGTGGGTACTGACATACCCACTGGTAAGCCTAACAATCAGTTCGAGAAGACTTTTGACAGGCTCAATAGAATAGAAAGTATTCAAGATCAGTCTGCAACATCTTGCCCGTCATGTTAAAAGTCGAGTGTTAGCACCCACGCAGTCAAATCCTCATCCTCGCAACTACGACTCGGCGTTCACTTCGTTTCTGGGGCGAACGTTATTTCTGGCCCTCAACGTTTTTTTAGCTGCAACCCACTGTTTGCAAAAATAGCGCTGCTGACTTGACATGATGTCAACTTGTCCTATCTTGGTGTAATTCTTGCGAATGATAGATTTATGCGGGATCTGAATGACTTACGGCGCAGCAATAACTTTGCCAATTTTTTATCAATTACTGGATTTTCGTGGAACCATCCGCGATAATTCGCATTCAATAAGAACTCCACGATTTGGTTGTGTACTTGCCGATTGTGGGACTGATGTCTTACCTGAATTGGAACTGTATACCGGAGCATGATACTTTCGTAGTGCCAGGATCGGTGCTGATGCCAATTGAATTGTAACGAGTCAGACACGACACGTTATGTGATATATATTGTTGTATTGAAGAAATCACACAGGCAACAGGGATGGCTAAAATGTTCTTTGTCACGATTACGAGGCAGCAACGATGAACCAGAGTGAAACCAAGGCGGGAACGCTGCCGTTAGCTGTTGTCGTGTCTGCGGTTGGATTAGTGGCACTGACGGCGTGGTCGTTTTTGCCCGCGTTGTCGGAGATGTCGAACAAGTGGGCGAGTAACCCGCTTTACTCGCATGGTTACTTGGTTCCACTGTTTGCCGTTGCAATTTTGTACGTCCGCCGAGAGCGACTGACTGGCGTGAAGCTGGGATTTTCTTGGAGTGGCTTGCCCTTGATCGCTCTCGCTGGGGTGATCTTCATCGCAGGCGGGTTGGTGGCCTCGGACACCATTACGGGACTGGCCTTGATCCCGGCAACCGCGGGGTTGTTCGTCCTTGTTGGTGGCTGGGCGGCGTTAGCATGGGCCTGGCCGGCGGTGGGATTTCTCGTGTTTATGATTCCCCTTCCGTACCAGATCGAAATCGCCTTGTCCGCCCCGCTTCGCGGGATTGCGACGACCCTCAGTACAATGGCGCTGCAAACGTTCGGGTTTCCAGCGATTGCGGAAGGCAACGTGATTTTGTTGGAGCACGGCAGCGTCGCCGTGGTTGAGGCGTGCAGTGGGTTGGGAATGTTGCTGACGTTCCTGGCTCTAGCCACAGCAGTGCTCATCATTGCGAACCGACCAATCATCGACAAACTACTCGTATTATTCACGCTTCCAGCTATTGCGGTATTTGCGAATGTTGTCAGAATTACAGCCAACGGTGTGGCCGTGGATTTATGGGGCGCGGCCGTTGCGAACCGGTGGTTCCACGATCAGGCCGGGTGGTTAATGATGCCCATTGCCATAACAATGTTGTGTACTGAACTCTGGGTTCTCGCTAAACTATTCCCGACTGCGTTGGCAGGGGAGCAGGTTCTCCAAGGGATGTTCGGGCCTGGGATGCCTCTCCCGAAGCAGCCCGGTGTGACCTCGAAAGGTCACAAGCGTTAATTTTAACGAAATCGACCGGAACTGACCGATTGACCGCATACCGTGGGATGGATGGTCTCGAATGATACCGATTGCCCAAAAAGACAACTTACAACTCGTTGTCCCCAACAATGAAGTCAAACGCGAAGATCCGGGATTTTCGCCGGCACACTTATTGTTTGCAATCCGACGGCGGCTTTGGCTGGCAATCGGCATCGGTTTGATACTGGCGGTGGTTACGGGGCCAGCAATCTGGGCGTTTTTACCGCCCCCGAAGCCGAACGTCACGACCAGCCTGTTCATGTACAGCAACACGGAAGGTACGCTATTTCCCCACCCTGACGCCCAGTTAAACAACTTGACCCAAATCGCGCTCATCAGAAGCGATAAGGTGATTTCGGTCGCACTGTTGGCGCCGGAAATCGGTCAACTTCCCTTGGTGAAAGCCCAAGCGGACCCGATTGATTGGTTGTCCAAGAATTTGCGTGTCGATTACCCTTACGGAAACGAAATTCTCCGGATATCACTGAGTGACACGAACACAGATGATGCAATCAAAGTGGTGAACGCAGTCCGAACGGCGTACCTTGATGAAGTGTTTGGGAATTCCAGCAGGACACGAAAAGACCGCCTAGAGAAGCTCGATACGCTGAAACGTAATGCCCTCGAAAGCCTCAAACGCAAGCAAGCGTATTTAGAAAAGTATGGCGAAGTACTCGGTTCAACGAACACTGACAATGCGGTCATTTATCAGCGATTGGCGGCTGAAGATTTACTGTCGGCGAAAAAGGACCTTTATCGGGTTGAATCGGAATTGCGGACGTTGAAGATCCAAGAGCAAATCCTGTTGCGCGCGCCGTCGGCAAACAAACCGCCGACGCAAGCCGAAATCAATGCAGCCGTGGAAGCGGACTATGAAGTTGCGGAGCTAACCAAAGTTCAACTCAGCAATGACGCTTTGATTCGGGACATTGAGAAAAAGGGCGCTGACGGTGTGAACACTCACCCCCCCTACATAGAAGCCAAGGCGAAACGCGCGGAATTGGAGCCGCTAATTAAAGCCGCTCGACTCAGAGCACGCACTGAATATTTGGCGATTCACGTCATTAAAGTATCTGGTGATGCCCAAGATAAGTTGGCGACAATTCGCAAGCAGATTGAGTTTCAATCCGAATTTCACCAATTGTCCGCAAAAGATGTTGAGAGTCGTAGCGTCACGGTTGTGAATGTGAAGAAGGCTGCAGTACAACTTGAAGCGGAAAAAATCGATCTCAGTATCTTGGAAGAGCATTACAAAAAGGTTGCCTCGGCAATCACGACACTCGTTGCGGAATCGGATCAGCCGGCCCGCGTGAAGCAACTCGATGATTCTGCAACAGTCGATCGAGTCGATCTCACCACGCGGAAAATTCAATTCGCCTGTGGCGGTGCTATCGCGGCGTTTTTACTCGGGTGCATCATCGTCGGCTTCTTTGAACACCGGACGCAACGGCTGGATTCAGTCGAAGCAATCGGGACGAGTTGTGGCGTCACAATTCTGGGGACTGTTCCGCGATTCCCGTCGGCGAATTGGCGGGCACTCGGTGCCGCAAGTGTGCGCTGGCAGACGGCCCTCGCCGAGTCCGTCGATTGTACTCGGACCTTTCTCCTGCACGGCCCCGGCTTGACGGGTATCCGCTCGGTGCTCATTACGAGTGCGGAAAGTGGCGAAGGGAAGAGTTCGTTTGCGGCTCAACTGGCCGTTAGCTTTGCGCGGGGCGGGATGCGGACACTACTGGTTGATGGCGACATGCGTAAACCCGGCGTCTCGATGTTGGTCGGTGTGGAGAACGGTGACGGGTTGGCCGAGCTACTTCGAGGCGAAGTGGTGCTCCCCGATGTTTTGCGAACGTCTCGGATACCCGGATTGACCGTCATAACGGCTGGTCGTTGTGACGATTACGCATTGGCCGCGTTGGCTCAGGACCGAAACACCATCCGATCACTGCAGACGCTGTACGACATTGTCGTCGTCGATTCCGCACCGATTTTGCCCGTGACCGACCCGCTTCACTTGGCCCGACAAGTCGATGGCGTGATCCTGGCGACGCTGCAAGATTTCAGCCGGGCACCGCTCATTCGGGAAGCCGCCGATCGACTGCGCCGGTTGGGGATCCGGATCATAGGGGCGATTGTGAACGGCACGCCGAACCGCGTTTACGGCTACGGTTACCACTACCAATCGCACGGCCCGGCAATCGCTGCAAAACCCGTTGAAATCAATGACACGAATGCCACCACTGTGAGTTAGGGAAATAGCAATGTCCGCAATGAAGTTAATGATTCCGCTAATCGCGGCTGCGCTGTTGGCCGGTAGCGCCTACGTCCACGGTCGCCTCACGGACCGTTGGGGCGTCCCGACCGAACGATTGGATGCGTCCCAAAAGGTCAGTCAGTTGCCACTGGTGCTGGGTGACTGGGAAGGCACAGACTTCGAGATGGGCGACCAAGAACTTGCGATTGCGAACGTGAACAGTTACATCTCTCGACGGTATGTCCACAAGTACAACCGCGCCGAAGTATCAATTCTGCTGGTCTGTGGCCGGCCCGGTAGCGTCGGTGCCCACCCGCCCGAAGTCTGTTACGCGGCAAGTGGGTACGCCAACAAAGACAAAGCCACTCGGCCGTCGGGTGACGACGCGACTTGGATAGGGTTGTTTACCCGCGACCACCCGAACCCCGACTCACTCCGCATCGTATGGGCGTGGGGGACCGCCGGCCGGTGGACCGCATCAGTATCCCCACGAACCCAATACGCAGCCAACCCCTACCTGTACAAGTTTTACGTGATCCAGCGAGTCCCCACCACCCCCGGCGCGCGGGACGACGAGTCGCTAAACGGCTTCCTAGACGTTTTCCTGCCCGCATGCCGCGACTGCTTGGCGGCTAAATCGTAACCACAACTCAGTGAATCAAATACATTCCGGCTCGATCTCGACTCGATTGTGTACTACGGTGAACAACGTTGGTCTAGGACCAACGTTGTTCTGCGATTTTATCTACTAGTGCCGAATTCAACAGCTGATTGCGGAAACTCCAAAGCGTTCTACACGGTGACATTGTTCGGCATGAATACAACTGACAATAACCTCGTGCGTCAAGACAGTATCGGCGTGACTCTGCCGTCGCATAACGAACCGGGCCTAAACGAGCGCGAGCCAGTCCTACCGGTGCGGGTTCGGCCAGTCACCAAGATCGGCCTGAAGCCGCGCTGGCAGTTGGTCGATCTGACTGAACTGTGGCGATACCGCGAACTCCTCTTGTTACTCGCACGCCGTGACGTTTCGGTTCGGTACAAACAAACAATACTCGGGCTAGGGTGGGCATTCGCCCAACCCTTGGCAACGATGTTAGTGTTCGCAGTGTTCATGGGCAAGATGGGTGGACTCGGAAAAGATATTGAACATTATGCCTTATTCGTGTTCGCCGGCGTGCTGCCCTGGACGTTCTTTTCTAACTCGGTGGCGGCGGGCGGCCAAAGTGTTGTCGCCAACGAACGGTTGGTCACGAAGGTCTACTTCCCGCGTGTGATCGTGCCACTTTCGGCACTCGGGGCACCCCTGTTCGACCTCGGAATTGCAAGCGGATTGCTAACACTCATGATGTTTTATTATGGCGTGGTCCCGGATTGGAATTGTCTCCTCCTGCCCGTCATCGTTCTCCAATTGCTGATCGCCGCGTCCGGTATTGGGATGTTCCTGTCTGCCTTGATTGTTGCCCAGCGAGACTTCCGGTTTTTGCTCTCGTTCGGCGTACAACTTTGGATGTTTGCCACGCCGTGCATCTATTTGGACGCGAATACATTTAGTCCGACTGCACAAACGTGGTTGCCGTTGAACCCGGCGTATGGCCCGATCTTGAACTTCCGAGCGACCACGTTGGGGCAGCCGATTGATTGGTATGCGTTGGCCGTGTCCGGGGTCGTGGGGTTGGCTTCGTTGGTCGTCGGCTTGTGGTATTTCCGCCGCACCGAGCGGTCGTTTGCGGACTTTGTGTAATAAGGAAGTGTTGGAATGCGGCCTGCGATTCGCGTTGAGAACCTGTCGAAGTGTTACCGCGTCAACGACAAGAAGCGGACCGGGCAGAACCTGTCCGAAACGATCGCGTCCACGGCGCGGGTCGCGTGGGACAAGGTTCGTCAACTCGCGGACCCCAACGCCAAGCAAGCCGGCACGCACGAGTTCTGGGCACTGAAGGACGTGTCGTTCGAGGTCCAACCCGGCGAAGTCGTCGGCATCATCGGTCGCAACGGCGCCGGCAAAAGCACCCTCCTCAAAATCCTCAGCCAGATCGTCGAGCCGACGGGCGGCTACGCCGAAATCGACGGCCGTGTGAGCAGCCTCTTAGAAGTCGGGACCGGGTTCCATCCGGAGTTGACCGGGCGGGAGAACGTCTACCTCAACGCCACTATCCTGGGGATGAAGCGCAGCGAGATCAACAAGAAGTTTGACGAAATCGTCGATTTCAGCGGCATTGAGGAGTTCCTGGACACCCCAGTCAAGCGCTATAGTAGCGGGATGTATGTTAGGTTGGCTTTTGCCGTCGCGGCACATTTGCAAACGGAAATACTGATCGTCGATGAAGTTCTTGCAGTGGGCGACCAGGAGTTCCAAAAGAAGTGTTTAGACAAAATGCGAGACGTAGCGAATTCCGGTCTCACCGTGTTGCTAGTCAGCCATAACATCGCGGTTGTTGAGAAACTGTGTCAAACGGCATTAGTGTTGGGCAACGGGCGGAGTCTTGGTTACGGGTTGGCTGACGACCAGATTCGCAACTACATCGGCCACATCTCACGGGAGCAGCTCGACGGCGTTGACCTCGACTTGCGTCAGGTGCCCCGTAATTCGGGCATCAGAATCCCGCTGCTAACACGGCTGCGGATCTCTTCAGACGGTCAATTGGCGGCGATCACCACGATGAGTTCCTCCATTCGGTTCGACTTGAGTTATGAGCTGCCGAGTGACATGTCCGAGCTGAAAGTCGGCATCGTTCTCGAAGACATGTACGGGACGAAAGTGACGGCAATATCCCCTTCGTACCAGTGCCCCAACTTACTGGTTTCTCCGCCGAGGTGTGGCACCGTCTCCGGGACGGTTCATAAACACAACCTGACGTCGGGTAAATATTTCGTCAACGTTTACGCAGAAACTCACGGCTTAACAGACGCAGTAGAAGGAGCCGCCCAAATCGAGATCATCGCCAGTGACGTGTTCAATACCGGACGGACACTCGACGCCAAGATCGCTGTTACTTATCAGGATTGCAGTTGGACTGTGGCCGCAATCGGAGGTCGTTCATGATTCCGGCATCTCAGTCAATTC
This sequence comes from Fimbriiglobus sp., assembly GCA_043716965.1. Lineage (GTDB taxonomy): Bacteria > Planctomycetota > Planctomycetia > Gemmatales > Gemmataceae > Fimbriiglobus. Next base: position 4,080 of record JAYSXU010000334.1, on the reverse strand, counting down.
TTGTTATTGGTGCCAACCGGGTACTTTCGCTGGCCGGTGTCAACATCGTTTCCACCTGGGTGATTCGAGAATCTCAACAAGAGTATTTTCCTCACTTTGAGTATGGCGGCGTCAAGGTGCCTTATTTTTTCCATCATTACAATTGCGGGTCACATCCGACTGTTGGGTCCGAGCGGACGGTCGAGTTGGCTTTAGCCGATCTCTGGCTCAGTAAGATCGCGTCGAACAACTTAGTCGAGATCGGAGCGGTGTCGCCTTACTATTGGCCGGGCCGGGTCGGGTGCGTGCTCGATCCATATGACCCGCACCCGCAGGTCACCCACCGCGCACAACTTTCGAGTATCGATCTCGCTGGCCGCGATGTCTTGTGCATCTCCACACTCGAACACATTGGGCTGAGTGAGTACGACCAAGTTGCCGACCCGGCTGCGTTAACCACCGCACTTGATCAGTTGTGGAGCCAAGCCGGACGAATTTTTGCAACCATACCTGTTGGGTACAACTCGGCACTTGACAAGGTTATTTTCTCGGGCGGCATACCGTCCAGTGTTAAAGTGTCGTTCTTGATGCGGACACCATTCCGACCCTATTGGGTTCAAGTGACGGACCCCTCCGTTGCTGAATCTCAATCCTACGGTAGTAAACAGCCGATCGCGGGTCGTGGCTACGGCGCGAACGCGATCGTCATATTGGAGCGTGGCGATCTTTTGCCTTGCGCCGCTGGGTCGCCTTGACATGCTCCGAATCGGCCTCGAAATTGACCGCCTCAGTTGGCAAGACCGTAGCGGTTTGACCAGTCATACCGTTGGGATTCTCAACGGGTTCAAAGCGGCTGGCATTAGCCACTGTCTCACACTTTTCTTGAACCGACGTTCGGCGTCAACGATCCGCCCCGAACACCATGATGCCGTCAGCGGCTACCGCATCAGGCGGTTTGATAACACTTATCAGCACGGCTTTCGGTTGCGAATGCGGTTGAGTTCGTATGGCCGGCAAGATGTCTTTCAATACTTGTCGTCGATCTACGACCCGATTCAGAACTACCGTTTGAATTCGTTTCTCATTCCGGATTTAACCCCGATCCGGATGCCAGAGTGTCATCTCCCCGAACACCGTGATTTCTGGTTAAAGCACTTTGAAACAATTGCGTCGAACACGGGCTTGGTGCTGACGTATTCGGAACACACGCGACATGAGGCGATCGCACTTCTTGGGCTTGCGCCGGAACGGGTCGTTGCCATTCCGCTTGGCTACGGACCGGAGTATCACGTCTTACCAAGAGAGCGTGTCGCAACTGCCCTTCAACCGCTCGGACTTGAACCGGGGCGCTACATTTTGAACGTCGGGACGCAGGAGCCGCGGAAGAATCACGGCGTACTATTTCGGGCCTACGCCAAGTTGAAGGATCGCGGCCTCGTCAAGGGAGTACCCTTAGTGTTGTCGGGTGGACGCGGTTGGCTTTACGAGCCGATGTTGGACGAACTTTCCCGGCTTGGACTACAAGAAGATGTGAGGTACGTCGGGTTCGTAGATTGCTTGCCAGAATTGTATAACGGCGCCATTGTCATGGTCTACCCGTCGTTTTATGAGGGGTTCGGATTACCCCCGTTAGAGGCGATGGCGTGTGGCACCCCAACCATCGTTTCCAACGCCTCGTCGCTGCCTGAAGTCGTCGGATCGACTGGAGTTTGTATTGATCCAAGCGACGCTGATGGCCTCGCCGAATCCATTGCTCGTGTCCTAACTGATTCAGAGTATCGGCGCTCGATGTCGGCTACTGGTCTGAACAGGGCGAGCCAGTTTTCGTGGGGATCCTGTGCGACAAGCATGTATGTTGCTTATGAAGCCGCATACAGTCGGTTCCATCGAAGTCCCGCCATCCCGAATCGCGGCACGAAGGTAGTGAAGGCGTGATACCAATCGCCCGCTTGATGCCGAATTGTGGGATATAGTAGTTCGTATTCGGAAGAGATGAGTTCACCAATGACTTCGATCTATCTGTACCCGCACGAACCGTTGAACCGCATCAACCCGTACTACGCCCTGTTCCACGACGCGCTTGAGGACCACGGCTTTCGGTGCGTCGGGAAGCTATGGGTCAACGACGGGTGGGTGAAGAGCACGCCGGCCCGTGGGGACGTCTTGCTGTTCCATTGGAACCTGGAATTTATTTGGCGAGACCGCGGGCTGCGCCCGGATCGGCAGGTGCGTGAACTGGTCGGATTCTGGCGGTACCTCCGGTTGGCCCGGCGGTGCGGGGTGACGGTCGCGTGGGTCGTCCACGACATGTACGAGTTGAAGCGGTGGAACTTGTTCGATCGGATCGGGTACGGGATCCTAGCGAGTGCGGCCCAACTGTGCGTCGTCCACTCCAACGCCGCGTTGTCCGAGTTCACGTTCCGATACCCGCAGGCTGCGAAAAAGTGCATGATGTTCGGCATCGGCAATTACGACGGCACCTACCCGACACCCCGGCCCGCCGCTACTACTCGGGCGGCGCTCAACCTTCCCCCGGTTGGTCGGCTACTCGTTGCCTGCGGCATGGTGCGGCCGTACAAGGGGTTTGAAACGGCCATCGACGCCGTTGGCCGGTTGCCGGCAGGGTACCATTTGCTAATCGCCGGCCACCCGAACAACCGCGAATACGCCCGTGAACTGACCGCACGCATCGGTGGCCGGTCCGACATCACTTTCTTGGATCGGTCGTTAACCGACCAAGAGTTTGCTGACGTGTACAACGCTGCGGACTGTGTGCTCTTGCCGTACCACATGATTACCGGCAGCGGCGCGTTGCACGCCGCGTTCACGTTCGGTCGAGGAGTCGTTGCGTCCGACTTGCCGTACTTCCGCGAACTGTTAACCGATGGGCCAGATGCTGGAGTGTTAGTCCCGCCGAATGACGCCGTGGCGTTGGTAGCGGGAATCGAGGAATTCTTCGCCGGTGACGTGCCGGGGCGACATGCCGCCGCCCGACGAATCGCCGACCGCTACCCGTGGTCCGAAGTCATCCGACCGTTCGTCGAGCGGTTGCGGCAACTTACACCCGTTTCCGACCCAAACCTGTCCGGGGCCACGAAATGACTCTTGACCGCGTCACTGTCGCCATCTGTACATGGAACCGCGCCAAGTTACTGCGCGTCACGCTGGACGCGCTTTGTCAACAAGAACTGCCGCCGGGGTTAATCTGGGAAGTCCTCGTCGTTGACAACAACAGCCCGGACGACACGGCGGCTGTCGTGCAAACATTCGCGGACAAACTCCCGATACGGTATCTTTTTGAGGGGCGGCAAGGGAAGTCGTATGCGCTGAATCGGGTGCTTGATGAATCGACATCGGATTGGGTTGTGTTTACCGACGACGATGTACGATTGCCGGCCGGCTGGCTGGCCGCCTACGTCCGAGAGGCGGCGGAAGTGGACCCGGACGTCGCGTTCTTGGGCGGGCCGGTGGTGCCGTGGTTTGAGACCCCGCCCGACCCCAACTTAGCCGAAGCGCTGCCTGAAGTGCGTGGCGGTTTCTGCGCGGTCGTATTACCCGATGATCCCGAGATCCACTTCGACACGGGTCTGCCCGTCGGGGCGAATTGCGCTTTGCACATGAAACGACTCGCCGGCCAAAGGTTCGACCCCCGGTTAGGGCCGTCCGGTGATGGGCGGATCGTTGGCGAAGAATCGAAACTGTTCCGTGGCCTGTTGTCTGCCGGGTTGCGCGGGCGGTGGGTGCCCGACGCCGTGTTAGAGCACTACGTGATTCCCGCCCGGTTGCACCGCTCGCACCTTTGCCGAACGATGTTTGACATGGGGCGAATGCACGTGTTGACGGACGGTCGCCCGGTCGGGATGTCTGTCATGGGTGTCCCACTCTGGGCCATGCGGCAGTTCGTTGCCTCGCTAATTCACGCTAGCGGGAATCGGTTAGTCGGTCGGAAAGTCGATTGTTATCGGGAGTTGGCTTCCGCAGCCCGCCGGGCTGGACTAGCGTGGCAGTGTTATCGTGGGGTGCCTGCCCATGCCGATTGACGCACCGACCGTCACTGTGATCTTGCCGACGTACAACCGCGCGGAAATGCTCCGGGAGGGG
>JAYSXU010000333.1:0-4670 GCA_043716965.1 Fimbriiglobus sp. | reverse complement strand
TGCAACTGGAGTTCCGGGTTGTTCGCGTGGACAGGGCCGTTCGGTGGTTCTCGACCACGATCACAACTTCCAAGAGCGCTCAGGGGCCAGTTGTACGCGGAACCGTTCTCGAAACGACGGAGCGGAAGCGGGCGGAAGGTGCTTTGCGCGACGGCAAAGCGCGGCTCCGGCTGGCCTTGGATTCCGCCCGGTTGGGCACCTGGGAATGGCACGGGGGTACGGACCGCATGGTCTGGGACGAGCGGGAGGAGGAACTCTTCGGGTTCCTGCCGGGGCAGTTCGACCAGCGGTTCACGACGTTCTTGAGTTGCGTCCACCCGGCGGACCGGCAGGAGGTCGGGCAAAAATTAGCCGAAGCCATGCACGCCGACCAGCCGTTCTCGGGCGAGTTTCGGGTTGTTCTCCCGGACGGCGACATTCGCTGGTTGGCCGGGCACGGGCAGGTGTTGAACGCGAGTGCCGGGCCGGCCGCGCAGATGATTGGGATCCATTTCGACATCACGAAACGCAAACGCGCCGAACTCGGCTTACGGACCAGCGAAGCCAACTTGGCGGAGGCACAGCAGATCGCGCAGATCGGCTCCTTCGAGTGGACACCCGGCACCAATGTGCGGTGGTGGTCCGACGAAATGTTTCGGGTTTTGGGCTACGAACCGCATTCGGTCACGCCGAGTTTTGAAGTTTTTATCGACCGCGTACACCCCGCCGACCGCGAACTCATTGCGACGCGAATGCACGCGACGCTGACCGACGGTATGCCGTACAACTTTGAATACCGGATCCTGCGGCCCGATGGCGCGGTACGATCCATGCGGGTCGATGCCGTTATCACACGGGATGCGTCCGGCAACGTCATGCACTTTCATGGCACCAACCAGGACATCACGGACCGCAAGCAAATCGAAGAATCCCTGCGTGCCAGCGAAGCCCGCCTCGCGGAAGCCCAACGAATGGCACGCCTGGGGAGTTGGGACGCCGATCCGACAACGGATGAATTCTCGGGTTCAGAAGAAATGTATCGCCTCATGGGGCTATCAGGCGATTACTTCAAATGTTACTCACAACTTTTCGAACTGATTCATGAGGAGGATCGGCAAAGAGTTCGTGCGGTTTTCGAGCGCGCACATGTCGAAGGTGGTTCATTTGAAATTGAATTTCGGTTCAATCGACCAGACGGTCAGATGCGGCATTTCGCCGTGTTCGCAAAAATTGTACAAAATTACGATCGTGTTAAAGTTGTGGGAACAACCCAAGACATCACGGAGCAAAAACTGGAAGCCGAGCAAAAACAGCACTTCGAGGAGCAATTGCAGCAGACGCAAAAACTCGAATCCCTCGGCATCCTTGCGGGCGGGGTCGCCCACGACTTCAACAATTTACTCACGGGGATTCTAGGCAACGCGAGTCTGGCTCGGGAGATAATCCCCGCCGAATCCGAGTTGCACGAATTCCTGCGACCGATCGAAAAGTCCGCCGAACATGCCGCCCAACTTTGCTACCAAATGTTGACCTACGCCGGCAAAGGCAACACGGTGCGTGGGCAAGTGGACTTGAACACCGTGATCGACGAATCCCGCGACTTACTCCGCCTCGCCACGTCCAAAAAGACGGTGCTGCACGTGGACCTGGGCACCGGGCTACCGCGAATGGAAGGGGACGAGAGTCAATTGCGCCAAGTGCTCCTGAACCTGGTCCAAAACGCATCGGAAGCGATGGGCAGTGGCGGCGGCACCATCACGGTCCGCACGGGGTTTTCGGGGGCCCTGCCGCGACACGGCAACAACACGACGTGTTCCATCGAACACCTCCGGGGGGAGTGCGTCTGGCTCGAAATCACCGACAGCGGTTGTGGCATGGATGAAGCCACCCGGAACCGCATTTTTGAACCTTTTTACACGACGAAGTTCACCGGGCGTGGCTTGGGTCTTTCCGTCGTGCATGGCATTGTCCGCAGTCACAACGGTACAATTTGCGTGACGAGCCGGCCCGGCGTCGGCACGACGTTTCACGTGTACTTACCGTGCCAGCGCGACCTGACTTCGCGTGACACGGGCGTCCTACGAAACACCCCCCGTCCGGTCACCTGGGGTGACGCGACCAAGCTCATTGCACTCGTAGTCGATGACGAGCAGACGATCCGGAACATGGCCGGCGTGGCGCTGCGCGGGCTGGGTTTCACGATCATCGAAGCGTGCGACGGGCAAGAAGCACTGGACCTGTTCCACGACTGCCCGGACCGATTCCGCTTCGTGCTATTGGACGTGATGATGCCCGCCAAAGACGGCCGCGAAGTGCTGGGACAGCTTCACGCTGTTCGCCCGGATTTGCCAGTCGTACTCATGAGCGGGTACAGCGAGTTTGAACTCGGCGACTTGCCCTTTGGCCCGAACTTGATTTACCTGCAAAAGCCCTTCCGCGCCGCCGACCTGAACACCTGCGTCCGCCGGGTTCTCGGCCCAGGTGTCGCCACGTGCGTGTAACGGGTTGCTGCAGGGTGTCGTCTCCGTCCGAGCCACGACCGTTAGGGAGTGGCCCAACCGTCCTCCTGCAATGCGCCGCCTGGATGGCAACATTCCCTATCGTGCGAGGCAGTTTGGGCCACTCCCTGACGGTCGTGGCTCGGATGATTCCCTGATCTCGGGTTAGACTCATTTCTGCGACACTGCACATTACTCCGTCTTCGTTGCAACTGTCGATTCATATCATCAACCGTATTCCCATGGCATCTAGGAGCCTCACATGACCCCATTGCAATCCATCGTTGCCGCCGGCACGAAGCTTTGGTTGGACAGCGTCGATCCGGACGAAATCGCCACGAACCGCGCGCTGGGCGCGACCGGCGCGACCTCGAACCCGATCATCATTTCGGACCTGCTCAACACCGGGCGGTTCGACGCGGACATCACCGCGCTGCTGAACGCCGGCCACGACGACGACGCCATCGCCTGGGCGATGACCGACAAACTTGTCAAACAGGCCCAAGACGTGTTCCTGCCGGTCTCGGAGCAAACCAAGTGCGACGACGGCTGGGTGAGCTTTGAACTCGACCCGCTGTTGGAAGACATTGCCCGCAACCTGCCGGTCGCGGACCGGACGGCGCAGTACATCTCGCTCGGCAAAAAGTGGGCGGCGGGGCACACGAACCGCATGATTAAAGTTCCCGCCACCGAAGGGGGACTGGCGGCTCTTGAAGAACTCGTCGCCGCCGGGATTGCGATTAACGTCACGCTGATCTTCAGCGAGCGGCAGTACAAAATCGCCCGCGACGCCTGCTACCGGGGTGCGATGCGCCGCACCGACAAAGAGAAAGTGAAGACGGTGTACAGCATCTTCGTGAGCCGCCTGGACGTGTACACGGACAAAGCCGTTCCCACGCTGACCCCCGCCGCCCAAGGGCAAGTCGGCATCGTGAACGCGAAGCGAATCTGGGCGCTCAACCAGGAGTTCTGGGCGAACAAGGGGTTCGCGCTCCACCAAGAAATGATCTTCGCTAGCACCGGGACCAAGAAGAAAGAAGACCCGGCGTGGAAGTACGTCGAAGCCTTCGCGGGCAGCGACATCGAGACCAACCCGCCGGCCACGAACAAAGCCGTGCAAGAAAGCGGTCGCACCTTCACCAAGCACGTCCACGAATTGCCACCCGCCGAAGTGCTCGCCGACATTGACGCGAAAGTGGACATGACCAAGCTCGAAGAAACCCTGATGGCGGAAGGACTAGCCAAGTTCGCCGATCCGCAGAAGTCGTTGTTGAAACTGATCGCCACCAAACGCACGGCCCTGGCGTAACAAAGAAAGCCCACGGACGATCATCCGTGGGCTTTCTTCACTTCTTATTCCTTCTAACCACTCACCACCACTCACTGGTTTGGTGCCGTGATCCCCGGTGCGGAGCCGGTTTGGTTGAACTCTTCTTCGGATTGGATGATGATTCGCGGCGTCACCATAATCATGATGTGCCGGGTTTCGCGCCCAATGCCTTGGTTACGGAACAACCGATTGACGTAAGGAATTTGGCTCAGCACGGGCGGGCCGAATTCGTTCCGACCTTCGGCGAGCGTCTTCAGGCCACCAAGCACCACCGTACCGCCGTCTGGGATTGCCACCGTCGTTTGGACGTTGATTTCCGAGATCGAAGGCTGTTGGAAGAACTGGGTGAACGGAATCGGCACGCCTTGCGAACCACCCTCGAAGACCGGCGTGATGAACGCCGTCACCGGGAAGAGTGGCACGGTCGCACTCGTCAAGCTGGTCAGTGTCGGTGCCATGTTCAGCCGGACGAACCGACGGTCCGCCGACACGATGGCTTGCACGGTCACGGTCACACCAGGTGTCCCTTGGCCCGCTTGCACGCCGGGAGGGGCTGGGCTGTTGCCGACTGGGATCGGCACGTTTCGCGGGATGTACACGAACTGCCCGCCGACGTTGATGACATCGAGACCTGTCGTGAAGAACGCGAAGTCGCTGACGAACACCGTCGAGGTTTGACCGTTGAACAGCGTGATCTTCGGGGCCTGCATGATGTTCACCCGACGGTCACCCGAGGCGGCTTCCATGAACATGAAAACCTGGATGTCGTTGAGGAACGCCAAACCCAACCCGAGGCCACCGTTGCCCGGACCAGGGTAACCACCAAAGGCGGGCACGCCGAGACCAAACGAGTTCGTGCGGAC
>JAYSXU010000332.1:0-1595 GCA_043716965.1 Fimbriiglobus sp. | reverse complement strand
CTCCGCTTCCCCAAGGAGTTCCGCATGTTCCGAATGAAGCGAGTCCACGTTTACCAGTGCGAAGTTGACGACATCCCCGGAGGAACCGCCGCCAAACTCAAGGCGCTGGCCCTGGCGGGTGCCCATCTGGAGTACGTCCACAGCGAGCGTTCGGAGTCCAAAACGGGGGCCGGGCAACTGTTGGTCGCCCCCACCCAAACAAAAACCGAAATGGATATCGTCAAAAGCGTCGGGATGCACGAAGTGCAAAAACCCACCGTGATGCGATTCGAAGGTGACGATAAAGCGGGGTTGGGTGGACGCGTGACCCAAGCGTGGGAGGCAGCCGGGATCAACCTGCACGGTTTGATGATGGCCGTGGTCAATGGGAAGTTTGTGGGGTACGCCACGTTCGATAGTTCCGACGACGCCAACACCGCCGCGGTAATCCTCGCTGATATCGGCGCCAAAGAAAAAGACTAATCGGTGACCGCTTCGGCACGGCGGGTCTTCACCACCATGCCGGGGCCATCAAGTACGGGCTGTCGTCGAACGCCACTCTGTCCAGTCCGCTTCGACGAGTTCGGCCATCGCCTTGGCCGCTTCGGGCAACCACCCGCTGGGAAGAGCCGTCAAGTAGTTGAGCAAGCTATCGGGTGCGACTGCCGACCCGAGATGGACATTCGCCGTTTCGGCACCCATGGAGCTGAGCAGAACTTCGATATCGCTGGTCGCAGATAGCGAAGCCAGTTCGATCCGGGAACAACGCGGAGCCAGCCTGCGGGTCACCCACTGAGGGCCAGGCCGATAGAACGGATCGGCAGCACGCTTCGCCGACACAACAATTTCCGCCATGCGCGAAGGGTTGGTGTTGTTCCCCGCCCAAGTGGTCGCAGGGGGTGCGACGATTTTCGCTTCGCGGGCAATCCAGCCACCGGCCCACTCCGCCAGCACGATGTAGCGCTGTTTTCCCAAACTGCCCACGCCGATTTTCGAACGAAGCCGGAACTCGGGTTTGAGGTGTTCGACCGGGAGATCACCAAGCAGAGCGTCCCGAGCCGCAGCGGGTAGGTCGACTGAGGGAGTCGCCAGAACCTTGGTCAGTTTCTTCCAAAAGAGGATCGGATCGCGATCCGACGACATGGCCATCGCCCGCAATTCGGGGTGACGTTCTTCCAGCACGAATGGGTCGCCGTTCGCTTCGAGTGTCAAGCGATACCCATTGAGGATCGCGGTGCACGCCAATTTGAACTTGATTTCGAAACTGCCACTCTTTTTGGCGAACAGCACACTGGCGGCGAGTCGGACAAGGTCGTGGACGCAGGGCAATTCGTCGGCCTCATCGAAATCGTTGACGCCCCAACAAAGCCGACCATCGCCGTCACGCCACGTGCCGAAGTTCGCCAGGTGCAAATCACCAATGGCCAAAACACGGGGTGCATCCGCGAGATTGGCACAAACCATTGGCCAGTGTTGTGCCCAACGGTAATAGGTGCCGCGGAAGAACGGGAACGAATCTTGGGCGTCCGACATCAGCGTGTGTTTGTAATCGAGGTCGGCCCCATCCAACTTGCCGGTGACGGCCAACCACGACTCGTACGCTGTGGTCGCTTCGC
>JAYSXU010000331.1:0-14370 GCA_043716965.1 Fimbriiglobus sp. | reverse complement strand
AGACGCCGGGTAGCATTCACGAAGGGGGTGAACTCGGGTACTCACTCAGCCACGCATTCGGGGCGGTGTTCGACAACCCCGACTTGATCGCCGCCACGATCGTCGGCGACGGTGAAGCGGAGACCGGGCCGCTGGCGACCGGCTGGCACGGCAACAAGTTTTTGAACCCTGCCCGTGACGGAGCCGTGCTACCGATCTTGCACCTCAACGGGTACAAAATCGCTAACCCGACGGTCCTGGCCCGCATTCCGCGGAGTGAACTCGAAGCCCTGTTTTGTGGCTACGGTTACGACCCGCACTTCGTCGAAGGCACCGACCCGATGGCCGTCCATCAGCAAATGGCGAGCGTTCTCGAAACCTGCGTGCAGCGTATTCGGAGCATTCAGTCGGCAGCGCGGCTTCACGGCGTCACCGAACGCCCGGTCTGGCCGATGATCGTGATGCAAACGCCGAAGGGGTGGACGTGCCCGCACGAGATCGACGGCAAAGTCGTCGAAGGCTCTTGGCGATCGCACCAAGTTCCGATGGCGGACGGCCAGTCGCCGGAACACTTAAAGGTGCTCGAAAGTTGGTTACGCAGCTACAAGCCCGACGAGTTGTTCGACGCCGACGGGCGGTTGAAGCCCGAATTCGCGGCCTTGGCCCCGACGGGCACGAAACGCATGAGTGCCAACCCGCACGCCAACGGCGGGTTGCTCCTGCAAGACTTAGTAATGCCGGACTACCGCCACTACGCCGTCGCGGTCACAACCCCCGGTGGCGCGGACGCCGCAGCGACAGGCGTTCAAGGAAAGTTCATCCGAGATGTGATGAAACTCAACTTAGCGGCTAAAAACTTCCGCGTCTTCAGTCCCGATGAAAACGCATCGAACCGCTGGGGCGATGTGTTCGAGGTGACGAATCGTTGCTTGGTTGCGGAACTTCAGCCGACGGACGACCACGTCGCGTTCGACGGTCGAGTGATGGAGGTGTTGAGCGAACACCAGTGCCAGGGGTGGCTGGAAGGGTACCTGCTCACCGGGCGGCACGGGTTCTTCAACTGTTACGAAGCGTTCATCCACATCATTGATTCGATGGTCAACCAACACGCGAAGTGGCTGAAGGTGTGTCGGCACATCCCGTGGCGGGCGCCGATTGCCAGCCTGAATTACTTGCTCACGTCCCACGTTTGGCGACAGGACCACAACGGCTTTTCCCACCAAGATCCGGGGTTCCTCGACCACGTCATCAATAAAAAGTCCGAGATCATCCGCGTCTACCTGCCCCCCGATGCGAACACGTTATTGAGCGTGACGAACCACTGCTTGCGAAGCCGCAACTACGTGAACGTCGTCGTTGCGGGGAAGCAACCCGCCCCGCAGTGGCTGAACATTGACGCGGCGGAGAAGCACTGTGCGGCCGGGCTGGGCGTGTGGGAGTGGGCGAGTACGAAGACCGGCACCGAACCGGACGTGGTGTTGGCGTGTTGCGGGGACGTGCCAACGTTGGAGGTGATGGCGGCGGCGGAATTGTTACGACGGCACCTGCCGGAGTTAGCGGTTCGAGTTGTGAACGTCGTCGATTTGATGCGATTGCAGCCCGCTTCGGAACACCCGCACGGGATGGCGGATTCCGAGTTCGATGCGGTGTTCACCGTGAACAAGCCGGTCATCTTCGCGTTCCACGGCTACCCCTGGCTGATCCACCGCTTGACGTACCGCCGCACGAACCACGGCAACCTGCACGTGCGTGGCTACAAGGAAGAAGGGACAACAACCACGCCCTTCGACATGGTGGTACTCAACGACCTGGACCGCTTCAAACTCGTGCTGGACGTGATTCACCGCGTCCCCGGCTTGGCGAGCAAGGCCGAACCCGTCCGCCAGTTGATGACCGACAAACGGGCCGAGCACAAACGGTACATCGCAGAACACGGCGACGACATGCCCGAAATCCGCGACTGGCGCTGGAACAGGGGTGAGTGAATAGTGTGAAGGATGCCGCCAACACCATGACGTGCCCCGCAGTGAATTGAGTGACACGGGGGCAGGCCCAATCCGACACCGGGTCCGATACGCGGTGCTAGGACATCTTGACCCACGACCGCAATACCCACTCGAATGGTCCGACGCGGAACCGCAGCAGGCACCAATCGGAGAACATCATCTGGAACCCAAAAATCATGACCACCAGCACCACGCCGTCGGCGGGTCCGATGTGGCCGAACAACTGAAACCCATAAGAATGGAACAAAAAGCAACAGATGACCGATTCGCCGATGTAGTTCGTTAACGACATCCGACCGTCTGTAGCGAGTGGAGATAGCCACTGCTGAAATCGTTGATTTTGCAACAGCAACACGATCCCCGAGACGTAGGCGGCGGCACCAAACGGCGTGAACAGTGCCCGCCCCGCCATGCCGGCAATTGCGGCGACATCGGCGGCGGTGCTCAATTCCGCGTGCCCCTTCAGGAACGTGACGTAGGCCACGTTCCCGATTAGTGCGACCGGCAGAGAGAGGGCGAACGCACGGCGCCATAGCACCTGTTCTGACCCGCCGCCGCGCAACAGGCCACGCTTTGCAGCCGCGAGTCCGAGTAGGAACATGCCAAAAACTTGCGGCATGAACAACAGCGGCGTGACGGCGTAAAGGCCGACCAGTTCTTCGACCCGTTGGGCAATAATTTCTGGCACCGACCCGGTGCGATAAATCGCAAGAACGCGGTCCGTGTCAACAGCCGGCATCGGGAAGTTGACCACCGCCAGCCCAGAATCGCATGGCCGACAACGGAAAGCCCCCAGCAGGCCGTCGCACCGACCAACAGCCATTTCGGCCTCGCGTTACGAAAGGGGATAAGCAACAACCCCAAAATCGCGTAGGTGACGAGGATGTCGCCGACGAATAACAGGGTGGCGTGGAGCAACCCCAGGCAAAACAACCCCAGCAGGCGACGGCGATACCGTGGTAGTGCCGACTCCCCGACGGCCTCGGCGCGGGTCATTTGAACGTGGAGGCCGTAGCCAAACAAGAACAAAAAAATCAGGATGAACTTACCGTCGCAGCAAACCTGGGTCAGCCAGGCGGCGACGCGGTCGATGGTGCCGGGAAAGGCGATCCGGGAATAGTCCGGCACAACCGCAGTCGGTTAGGCCAGGAATTCGTAGTTGACGAACAGGATGCCCAACAACGCGAAACCCCGAAGCACGTCGAGCGTTTGTTGTCGCTCGACGCCCCTCACTTGGCAGGTACGGTCAGTTGTCATGTTCACTTTCTCTCCGGAATGATCACTTCGATGTTGCCAACAACATCACGGTTTATCCGCTTAACGTCCGGAGAGTATTATCTGCCCTGCGTGCCGGATTTCTAGCACCACGTCGATGAGTTCGCCCTCGCCGGTCACTTCGATCACCACTTCGTTGCGGGGTTGCAGGTGTGCGGTGAGTTCCACGGCGAGTGGTTCCAGTTGGGAACTGGTGCCAACGGGTTCGCCGTTTAACAGGACCGAGACAGCATCAAGCAACTGGGGGCAGACGAGCCAGAGCGATTCGGTCGCGTCCAAGGTGCGGGGTTTGCCGAAGCGACGGCGGTGTTGGGTGCGGCCGTCGGGTAGCGGTGTCACGTCCCAGAAGCCGCGTAGGCGGATCGTGTGGGTCGTTGACATTACGCTTTTTGCAGGCGGGTTTGCCAGTCGTCGATGAGCTTGCCGATGCCCTTGTAGTTGTAATCGAGGTTGGCGAGTTCGTGGCCGAGGTCGAGGGCACGAGCGAGTTCGTTGTTCTCGGCGCTGCCGGTAGCGAGTTGGTACAGCACTTCCTTGCGGGTCGGCTCGTCGTTGCCGCCGAGAACTTGCAGCGCTTCTTCAAAGTTCCGCTGGGCGAGCCGCCAGTTGTTCCGCTTCTTAAAACAGACGCCCAGATAGAGCGACGCCCGTGGTTTCAGTTTGTCGTCGCGGCGGGCTTGCTGGAGTTCCGTAATTGCGTCGTCGAGTTGGTCGCCCTTCATCAGCCGGATGCCGAGTTCGAGCCGTTGGTTGAGGTCGGCGGGGAACCGATCGGCACGGGTTCGCAGGATTTGCACTTCGCGGTTCAGGATTTCTTTCTTCAGTTTCGCACGGGTCTTCTGCAGGTCGTCTTCCGTCGGCCCGTCGAAATCCGCGTCGTCGCCGTCAGTTTCAGTGGCTTTGGCCTTTAACGCTTTCAGCTTCGCGTCGGTCAATTCCAGGTTCGTCCGGAACGGGGCGAGTTCGAGTTCCATCAACTCCAGTTGAATGCTGAAGTGGTTCCCGGTCGGCCCCAGCCCCTGTTGCAACGCGGCGCGAGCACGATCGTCTTGGTGGTGCCGCTTGTACAGGTGGGACAGTTGAACGTAAAGCGTCGGCTCCGTCGGGTCGGCTTCGATGCGCTTCAAGAGTGGTGCCAAGTCGCGGCCAATTTTGTCCTGCTTGTCCAGCGCCGCCGCTTCCATTCGCGCGACGATCGGTGAATCTTTCGTCCCCGCAGCGGCTTCTTCGTACCCGCCCTTGGCAATCGTTTCACTTGCCGCAAGGTCTTTGGCTTTGTGCGACGCTTCCACGTCGTGCGGGTTGGCTTCTTTTACCATTTGCCACAGCCCGATGGCCTGTTGAAAGTCGCCCCGCTTTTCAAACAGCCGCGCCAGTGCCCGGTTTAGCGTGGAGTCTTGGGACCACTTTTGCCGGGCTTGGTCGAGCGTAAACACAGCCAAATCGAGCAACCCCAGCGCGTCGAAGGATTGCGCCATGTCCATCTGCGTGCCGAGATCCCAGGGGTTGCGGTAAAAGACATCCTCGGCATACTCCAGGACTTTCAAGTAGTCCCGTTTCGCCTTGGCATTCTTGACCCGCGCCTTGTACCGGGGCGTGGTGAAGAACGCAAACCGGCTACCCCGCAGATTGTTGCCGTACTTCTCCTTCTGGGCGCGCCGCAACGCTTGCCGGTAGAGAAAGTTGCCGGGGTCGATTTTGCAACAGAGCATCAGCAGCGAAATGCCGTAGTCGTAGTTCCCGGTGACAATCACTTGCCGCGCGCGGTCGAAGTTCTCCGCCGCAACACGGCGGTTGTCGGCGTTCGGGGTCGGTACGGTGGGCGTGCTCCGCGCAGCCATGATTGACATCCTTGAAAACAGAATGGGGGGCGACGGACATCGGGAAGTTGGCCAAACCCAATAGACGAAACCCTGCTTTCTATCTGTTGTATCACAAGGACGAACAAAACGAAACCAGTTCACACCAGCGGTCTGCGCTGGGTTGTCGCTAAATTTACTGGCAGGGGTGTTGCGCCGGGTTCGGGCGGTCGTGGACTAGCCAGACGGCAGGGAATCATCCGAGCCACGACGGTATCGGAGTGGCCCAACTCGCCACACACAATACGAAGTGTTGCCATCGGTGTGGTGTACGCGGGTGGGGAACTGGTTGGTTGGCATCCTGGAACCGTAGCGTGGGTGGAAGGCTGTGCCATTCCGTTACCGTCGTGGCTCGGTTGGTCGCAATTTCGGACCGTGTTGTAAACCCTACTTAACCACGAACGAACCCGGCTAGACTCGGCCCGACCGCAGGTCTTTTCGGACCGCGCTCATTTGGGGCAGCACCTGGAAGCCGTTGCGCCAATGCCATACCGCGCTGGCGCCGTTATCGAGCATAAACGTGCTGACGAGGTGGTCGAACCCGAGTTGCCGGAGCGCCGGGACGGTCGCGGCCAGCAGTGTCGTGGCAATCCCTTGGCGGGCGAATCGGGGGGCTACGAACACCCAGGTCAGGTGGGGTAAGCCGAGCCGCTTTTCAACGGCGTCGGGTGGCGGTGGTTCGCGCCAATTCGCCGCGAACGGTTCGGTCAACAACGCCTTCGGAACCAACGTCACGAACAAGGCGCCGATCGGTAATTTGTCTCGCTTCGACAGCGCTTGAAAGCAAGCCGCTTCAATGATGGGTCCGTCTTTGCCACGCAACATGTGCCGAAACACGACGGTCGCCGAACACGTCGCCTGCTCTTGCGTCAACGACGCAAAGGGTTGGGTGTTCTGTAACCCCGTCACGAACAGCGGTTCCAACGTCGGCGCCTCTGCGACGGGTAGTGGCACGACTTCACAGTCCGAATCGGCGTCCACGTCGGCCGTCGTCAAATCCAACGAACAGAGAAAATACTTCGGTCGCGGCGTCAGGACGGCTTTCTCGTCGAAGTATTCGTACTTGTACGCAGCGTTTCGTGGTAGCTGATGGAACTCGTCTATTGTGAGCGGAAATTCGATTCGGCGAAAGTGTTCGTCCACATTGGCTCCTGGTTGTTGCGGTGCGATCTGGGTATTATCACAGCGAACGCCGTCTACTGCGCGTGGTCCGGATCACTTGAGTCAGGAGATTTGCCGATGTTCGGACTTGGTATACAGGAAATACTCGTTCTGGCGTTCTGCGCGCTAGTGCCGGTCAGTGTCGCCGTGATCGTATTAGTGGTGGTGTTAGTATCACGAAAGAACCGCAAGCCCGATGACCGCGATTGATCCACGATCTGATTGATCCGGAACGATTTGTAGGTCGTGGTCGAGGCTTTGCGAGGCCCGACACGAGAGCGCGAAGTGAAAAGGTTCAGCCGTTTCTCGGTGGCAATCGTATGTCGGGCCTCGAAGACTCGACCACGACCTACAAGACGACACCCGCAACCGGATTCTGTCAGTGTGCTCACACCGGGTGCGACTCGTGGCTGCCGCCGAAGGTGACTTTCACGGCATACGCCCAGTGCAACATCGCGGCGACGACGGGGATGCCGTACAGGATCGGGGCGGCAGTTGGCCACATGGCGAGGACGGGGGTCAGGAACATTAACCCGATGCCGTACCAATAGAAGCGGCCCCAGTGCGTGGTGCCGATGACGAAGAACGCCAATCCACTGATGGCTGACATGGCCGGGTAAATTTGCAGCGCACCCGCAGCCGTGCCGCTGTAGGGCATTATGGTGAGAGTGAGTGCGATGTGCGCGAAGACGTGGCCCAGGGCGACCATCACGGAGTGTTGTTCGGTTTCGGGCAGGCGGGTAAACTTCTTCGCCATCGTGAACTGCAACGCCGCCGAGGACGCCGACCACGCGAACAGGAACGCACCCCACACCACATAAATGGATTGTTCGGCCAGCACCGCCGCGAAGATGACGCCTTGGGAAATGGCCATGATGACGCCGAACCAGATTTTGACCTGCCAGACGTAGCCCGGAAATTGTGGCGGCTTCTTGCGGAGTTCGCGGGCAAACCATTCGATGACACTCGGCGGTCGCACCGAGACCGATTCACCCCTGGCGAAGCGTTCGAGATCACCAGCCATTGCCGCAGCGGACGGGTAGCGGTCCGCCGGGTTTTTCTCCAGGCACTTCAAGCAAATCGCTTCGAGGTCGTGGTTCGTGGTCGGGTCGATCGACCGGGGCGGGGCCGGGGCATCGTGCGTGACGCGGTGCAAGACTTCGGGGATCGTCTTGCCGTTAAACGGCGACTGATCGGTGAGCAGGAAATACAGAATGCCGCCCAACCCGTAGACATCGACCGCCGTCGTGAGGTGGCTTTCGCCACGCGCTTGCTCGGGGGCCATGTAGCCGGGCGTGCCGATGACCGTGCCGGATTGCGTCAGGCCGTCGTTGGCGTCCACCCGTTTCGCCAAACCGAAGTCGGTGATGTGCGGTTCGCACTCGCCATCGAGTAGGATGTTGGACGGCTTCAGATCCCGGTGCAAGATGCCGAGTTGGTGCGCGTGATGGACCGCCCGCGCGATCTTGGCCATGATGCGAGCGAGCTTAGTCGGGTCGCATCGGCATTCACTAGCGTGGATTCCGAGTTCGCCGCCTTCGACCCACTTCATCGCAAAGTATGGGAGACTATCGACCTCGCCGCTGCCGTAAATCGGCACGATGTTCGGGTGGTTCAACCCGGCGGCGGCTTCGGCCTCAAAGCGGAACCGAATCCGGGCACTATTCCCGGCAAACTGTCCGGACCGCAACACCTTGATCGCTTCCATCCGCTTCAACGATTTGTTCACGGCCCGGTAGACCATGCCCATGCCACCCTGCGCGACCTGCGCCACGCCTTCGTAAGGCCCCCACTCGTTCGGTAACGCATCCCACTCAGAAGGAACGTAGTTCGTCGGATCGACACCGCTAGGCAAAATTGTCGTGAGGTCCGTGTTCAACGAGGTCACCGGATCGACACTGACTGGCAAAATTGTCGTTTGATCGGTGTTCATGGGCAAAACCTTGGCGTTAATCCGCTTGGCCGACCTTGGCTTCTACGACGGTGAACGGAAATTGTTCTGGATCGGTGCGGTTCAATTTCAGCGTGCCGGTGATTTTCACGACCTGCCGGGTGGGTTCGGCAGTTATCCCCGCAGCTAGTTCGACAATCAGCACCTGCGTCGGACCGGGGGTTTCACAGAACCAACACCCGATCGGGTTTTCAGTGAATAGGAAGCTGGTCAACTCTTCGCCCCTAGCTGCACCCGGCGTAATGAAGCCCGTTACGCTGATCCGTTTACCGTCGAGGTCGTCAATGTACTTCAAAAACGTCGGACGCCCTTTCGCGCCGAGTTCCGTTTCACCCACTGCCACCCAAACTAGTGCGTTGACGCCATCGGGCTTCACCGGTGGCAAGCGGGTCGGGTCAATGGCACGCACCAAAGCGCGCGCCGACTTGAACGAAATGGTACCACGATTCCCCGGGTGCGCCTCCGCCTTTTCGGCGTCGTCCGCAGCGGTACGATAGAGTAGCCGCCGACTCCGCAGGTCCGGCGATTCCAGTGCGAATTCCGTGACGCAACCGTCAAGCAGATTCGCCGCCGTGCGAACATCGCCGAAAGCGTTTGCTAACTCACCCAGTTGCCACAACAACCGGCCGTCGTTGGGCAACCACAATGCGAGTTGTTGCACTAGTGCCACAGCGTTCGCCGGTAGCTTCTTCATTTCGCTGGCCGCAATCGTGCCCGGTGCCGGTTTGCCGGATTCCCCGACGTAGTTTACGCCGAACAAATTGTCCAGCAACAACGCGGGCCGCTTGCCGTCAGATGTCCGCTCGCGGACCAATTTCAGATGCAAACTCTCGGCTTCCTTGAATGACGCTGGTGCCAGTCGAACCGCTTCTTCCAACGCGAGCGCCGCTTGGGTCAAGTCCCCGGACAGTTGCCACGCGGTCCCAAGATTGGCGGCGAGGCGGAAGTGATCCGGGTTTCGTCGCGCCGCGACCCGCAGCCCGTTGACGGCTTTTTGCGGTTGCCCTAGTCGGATGTACAAAGCTCCGAGATCAGCCGCTTCGTCCGCCGTCAACGCGCGTGACTTGCCCAGCGATTCCAACTTCAAGACCGCGTTCGCGTAGCCATCGCGCATCGGCGGCACCGGCAGACTGTTGTTCGCCGTCGCCCCCACGGCCCGCAGAATTCGGTGGTCCGGCAGGAACCCACGCCACTGCGCCGGCAACTCCCGGAACGTCTCCCCGGAATAATGCACCCCGGCTATCGCAGGAGTTGCGGATAACGCCATCAGTAACGTCAACATCGACTTCATGTGTAACCAGTTGAAATGGCGGTGACCGACTCGCTCAGGGTGTCATCAAAAACACTGCTCACCGCAGCGGCACCGAGAGCGCCAAACCTATTCTGATGGCTTCACTACAGCTCGCTGGACTACTTATTCCATTTGTTTGCCCAACACTTCGAGGGCATCAGCCCGATTTTAACTTCTCCGCCTTCAGCGTCGGTTCAATCACTTGGGTGACCAGCACGCCGAAGCCACCGGCGGCGATGAAGAACAACACGACCAACACCATTTTGCCCTTCTCGCCGTACATGTTGAACAGGCTCAACAGAATTTGCGCGGACAGGCCAGCACCAACGATGGTCCCCGTCCCGATGATCGCCAGCGCGAACATTGGGCCGACCGTATCCAGGCGGGCGAGCCACCAGCAGGAGATGTCCGCGAGTTGCGCGATCAACACGATCGGCCCGATGATGCCCCGAACGAGCGCGGGGTAACTGGTGAACGCGAAGGTTAGCCCCGTGAGCGCGAACAGCATGGCGAAACTGAGCAAGTGCGCGTGGGTGGATTGTGTCAGCCCTTCGACCGTGGTTTGCTTGGAGCTACGCACCCACTTGCCGTCGATCACCTCCGGGGAGGGTGCCGTGGCAAACGGTTCGATTTTGACGTACTCGTCCATCACTGGTTTTTTTTCGGCGTTGTGGCACCTGCCGCACCGGGCGTCGAAGAGCGTCTTGATGGCGACCGTCTTCGACTCTTGGTCGAAAAACTCTTCCGTGATGGGTTGACCCGTAAGCTTCGCGGGGAGGGTAAATTTATCCGTGTCATACGCGGCTTTGCGTGCCGGTGCGTCCAGGTTACACCACGAAATCAGCGCAAGCCGTTCGGTCTCCCGCTCCGCATCGACGACCGCTTTGCCGCGTTCGTTGCACTCTTTGTCGTACCCGCTCGACTTGATGAAGAACGCGGGGGTCATGTTGTTCTTGTCAAACGCGCCGGCTTTTTCGCCAGAAATCAACGCCTCAATTTTACTCGTTTGCTCCTTGCTGTCGTACTTCCTAAGGCCCGAAAACTTCTCGATCACGTCGTCCGGCGTGGGCAGGGCTTCGCCGTTGCGCCCGGAGTGTTGCATGTGCAGTTGGACCAACGCGGAGAAGTACCCCACGCCGACCGCGATGAGGAACGTGCTAATCACGAGCTTCGCGGGCAACGGCAGTTGCCGTAACGTGAACCGGGTGGCAGTATCGGCCATGACGGGAGACTCCGAGAATGCGGACCGAGTTTGCGATGTGAAACCGCATCGCGGCTTCACGCGGGGGCATGTCACTATTTAACCGTTGATTCCGAGTGATTGCAACGCGGCTTCCACGTCCTTCAACACGTCCTCTCGCACCGTGGCCAAGTCCCGTGCGTCCCGCGCCCCGGACGCCAGCCGGTGGCCGCCGCCGTTGAACTTCTCCGCGATCTTGGACACATCGACCCGGCTCCGGGAGCGAAAGCTGATCTTCGTGCCGCCGTCGTCTTGCTCGATGAAAATCAACGCAACTTCGACGCCTTCAATGCTGCGCGGGTAGTTAATCAGGTCTTCCGTGTCCCCCGGCACCGCATCAATCGCGGCGTAATCCGTCAAGTATACTTCGGTGTACGCCACCAAGCCGTTGGCCCGCAGTTGCATTCGTTGCAGTGCCGCGCCGACGAGTTTGAACCGCCCCAGTGTCGCGCATTCAAACAGTTGTTCGTACAGCGGTGGCGGGTTGGCACCGAGGCGCACGAGTTCTTCGGCCAATTGAAACGACGCCGCCGTCGTGTTCGGGTGGCGAAACCACCCGGTATCCAGTGCGAGGGCCATGAACAGGTTGTGCGCCGCGTTCGGGCTGATCGGCACGCCGAGTGCCCGGATGATCTCGTAAGCCATCCGCCCCGTGGCTTCGGCAGTGATGTCCACGAACCGCGTCGCGCCCAGATCGTCTTGGGTCCGGTGGTGGTCGATCACCACTTTCGGGACATTCAAGGACTGCATGAACGGGCCAAAATCGCCGAGTTGGTTCCATGTGCCGGTGTCCATCACGATAACGGCATCCACGTTCCGGAAGTTGTCGCCCGGCAGGCGAAACTCTTCAATCCCGCGTCGATCCGGGTCAAGGAACGCATAACGCGGCGGCAAATTGCTGGCGATCACCACCCGCACCGTTTTGCCCATCGCCCGCAGCGCATCGGCCAACGCCAGTTGCGACCCCAGGCCGTCGGCGTCCGGGCGGACGTGCGTCATCAACAAAAATGTCTGGTGTCGGCGAACGAACTCCACCAACGGCGACCAGTCCAGCGGCATAACGAAAACCTTTCACGAAGAGGTAGTGTCAGTATACCCGGTGGGGCGGGGACTGGCCGGACCGGGGGCCGTTCGAGTTACGGGTGAGCGTCACATTGTTGGTGGAAGTTTGTCGATTGATCTTCGTTTTCAACCCCAACAGGGTTGTTCCCTTAGCACAGGGTGAAACCCTGGGAACCTGCCACGCAGAGGATGCTTCCAGGCAATGGGTGCAGCTCCCAGGGTAACGGGCCTTTGGCCCGCAACCCTGGGCTAAGGGAACAACCCCGTTGGGGTTGAAAACCTGTCTTCTGCAAACGGGAACAACTTCCCACCAACTTCCATGACGCTTATCCAGCGTGTATTGCGGTTTGCTCTCGACAAATGAACCGAGCGAGCCTACCATTGAATTAGTTGACGGACCAGTCCGTTAATTAAATCGAAGGGGACCGATGGCTGCTCTCAGTAAACTCGGGCGGCGGAAAGACCCGTCGCTGGAAGCCCGGCGGAAGGCGGAGATTCTGGCCGTGGCCGCGAGGGTGTTTGCGGCGTGCGGCTACGCCGAGACCAACGTGGACGTGATCGCCAACCACGTGGGCGTCGGCAAGGGCACGGTGTACCGCTACTTCCCGACGAAAGAGAAACTCTTTCTCGCCACCGTTGATCAGGGGTTGGGCGAGCTTTCGCAGGATGTGGATAGCGTCATCGCCGATCCGACGCTCGAACCGCTTGTGAAAATGCGCCGGGTGATTCACAACTATTTCACGTTCTTCGCCCGCCGTCCGGAGATGGTCGAACTGTTCATTCAAGAACGCGCCACGTTCCGCGATCGGCATCATCCGCGGTACTTCGCCATGAAAACGGAGAAGGATTGCGGTGACATTCACGCGGTGTTTGTCGGTGAACTCATTGCGGGCGGGTGCCTCCGCGAAATTCCCACAGAACGCTTCATGAACGTGGTCGGCGACCTGCTGTACGGCACGATCATGACGAACTATTTAACCGGGCGGCAAGTCAGCCCGGCGGACCAAACCCACGACGTGCTCGACATCCTGTTTCACGGCATTCTCAGTGACCGGGAACGCAAACGACACACTCGAAAATCAGCCAAGCTACTTGAGGGGAAATGATGACAAGGCATTGTCACACGCTGTTGGTTCTGGTCGGCTTCACGACGATCATCGGTTGTGGTTCCAAAGAGGAAACGCAACCCACGAAGTCCCAGGAACCGACAGCCGTTGTCATCACCACCGCGCCGTTGCAACTGCGATCCATTCAACGATCCGTGTCCGTCGTGGGGACGTTGGCGGGGTACGAAGAGGTTGTGATTTCGCCCAAGGTGGATGGCCGCGTGATCGGTATTTTTGCGGACATTGGGGACACGGTGATTCCCGGTGCGATTCTGCTGGAACTCGACCCCGCCGATTTGAAACTCGAAGTCGAAGCGGCGCGGCGCGGGTTGGAAGCGGAACTTGCCCGGCTCGGGTTAACGGCCTTCCCGCAGGGTGAATTGAAGGTTGAAGACGTGCCGTTCGTGCGTAAGGCCGACGTGGTGTTGGCCAATTCGCAGATCGAATTGAACCGCGTGAAGGGGCTGGTCGCACGCGGCGCGCTATCGCAAAAGGAGTTCGACGCGGTCGATCTCGACTTCAAATCCGCCGATGCCAACAAGCGCGATGCGGTCACTCAAGCCCTTGCCACGCTCGCGGCGGCCCGGCTCCGACAAGCATCACTCGAAACCGCCGAACAACACTTGCGTGACGCGAAAGTTTACGCCCCGATGCCCGCCGGGTGGGACGCCTGGGCCGCAACGGTTGGTCCGGGATTCGCACCGCTCCGCTATTCCGTTGCGGCGCGGATGTTGTCCGAAGGCGAGATGATTCGCAGCAACCCGGTCACCAATGCGTTCAAGCTGGTGATTGATTTCGCGTTGAAATTGAAGACCGCCGTGCCGGAACAATTCATCGCGGAAGTGAAGATCGGCCAGCCCGTTGAAGTCCGTGTGGATGCGTACCCAAACCGGGTGTTCGTGGGCAAAGTCGCGCGGGTGAACCCCACAGTCGAACCCTCCACCCGAACGTTCACCGTCGAAATCGCGGTGCCGAACCTGGACGGCAAGCTCAAAGCCGGTGGCTTCGCCAGGGCTTTTTTACTGACGCGCCGGGACGACGACGTGAAGACGATCCCCGTCCAATCGCTGGTCACGTTCGCCGGGGTGAACAAAGTTTTCGTCATCAAGGACGACATTGCCAAGGCGGTCGAAGTGCAAGTCGGCACCCGCGACAAAGACTGGATCGAAGTGACCGGCACTCTTCCCGCGAATGCAGTGTTGGCGACAAGCGGCTTCACGCAACTGGTCGATGGCTCGACCGTGCAACTGCGGAAGTAACCGAACACAAGGCGAAATGTGGGAAAGCACAAAATCAGTCGAATATGGTTTTGGCTTGGTGGCCCCGATAGGGGTCATGGAATGTAGCCACGGGTCGAGGCTTTGCGCAACCCGTGGAACTGTTGACCTAAATACTCTTCTGCCCTGAAGGGGCAGCGGAATTCCTTCGCCCCTCCAGGGC
>JAYSXU010000034.1:0-6467 GCA_043716965.1 Fimbriiglobus sp. | reverse complement strand
CTCGCCACGGCACGCGGGATCATCTTCTCGAACAGCTCAATGTACGCGCGTGCTTGGCTCTCAAACGTGAACAGGTCGTGCATCCGCTGTCGCCCTGCTTCACCCATCGCGCGGCGCCGTTCGCTATCCCACAAGAGTTGCGTCATTCGTGTTGCGAGTGCTACGGCGTTGCCGGGCGGGACCAGGTAACCACTGTGTCCGTTGGCAACGACTTCCGGCACACCACCGACATCGGTGGCGACAATCGGAACGCCCGCCGCGCTCGCTTCCAACAGCACGTTTGGCAAACCTTCGGAATACGATGACAACACGACGAGGTCCGCATGGGGTAAGTAGTAATCGAGTTCCTTCGTGAAACCCGGCATCCGAAATCGGTCACCGATGCCAAGTTCGCGGATGCGTTCTTCCAGTTTCCGCCGCTCATCCCCTTCCCCGAACAGCACGAACCCGGCACCGGGGTCGTCCCGTAAAACGCTCGCGGCGGCTTCGGCTAGGACATCAAACCCCTTTTCCGGACTGAGTCGCCCGGCCGTGACGACGATGCGTGACACCGCACTGTCACTGGGAAAGCAGGCGTGCAGTTTTTCTCGGAAGCTCGGGTTCATTTCAGTGAAGGCGTTCAGTCGGGCACTGTTGGGAATCACGCTCATTTTCTGCGGTTCCACACCACATAAACGCACTTTCGCCGCTTGCCCTTCGGACACGCACACCACGTGGTCCATGTACTTCAGGTGCCACTGATCGAGTGCGGTATACACCCGAACTTTCCAGTTTTCCCACGTCCAACCCCGCGACACGCTCACAACCAGCACGCCACCACGTCGGGCCGCGATGCGACCGATGATGTTCGCTTTGTAGCCGTGACAGACAAGGACATCCGCAAACTCATCCCGAAGGAAAGCAGTTAATTCCCGAGTTGCGGCACGAAGGTGAGGCGTGTCATGCTGCAACGCTTTGGCATCGAAGCCCGCGTCCCGCACGACCTGCAAGAACTCGTCGCATCGATTGCCTTCGCGGAAACTCAGAAACGTCGTGTGATATTCGGCAGGAAGCGATTCCGCCAGCCCGAGCATTTGTCGCTCGGGGCCACCAAAAAACGTACTCGCGGTGAGATGAACGATACGCATACGCAAAGCCCGTCCGTGGGCCGGAGGTAGTTGATGTCGGTCCGTGTCGTGAGTCTAGCGCGAAACAATCCACCGTGTCGAGATCAACTCTTCGGCACGTTCACCCACTTCTGATCCTTGGCTGAGGCCAAGATCGTGTCGAGGATGTGTTGGGTTTCGAGGGCGTCGCGGAAGGTGGGGCCTGCGGGCTTGCCGGTTTCAAGACCTTGAATGAAGTCCGCGACTTGGTGGACGAAGCTGGATTCGTACCCGATCGCCAAGCCGGGCACCCACCACTTGTCCATGTACGGGTGCTCGCCGCCGTTGTCCGTGATGTGGATGGACTTCCACCCTCGTAGCTTGCCTTCGTCCTTGTAGTCGAAGATTTGCAACCGATGCAAGTCGTGCAAGTCCCAGCCGATCGACATGTCTTCGCCGTTGATCTCGAACGTGTAAAGTGCCTTGTGACCGCGTGCGTAACGTGTGGATTCAAAGTTGGCGAGCGAACCGTTCGCAAATTTACCCATGAAGATGCACGCATCGTCGATGCCGACCTTTTCGACCTTTCCGGTCAGGGTGTGCATCCGTTCTTTCACAAAGGTTTCAGTCATCGCGCAGATACTATCAATGCCACCGTTCAACCAGATGGCAGTGTCGATACAGTGGGCGAGTAAGTCTCCGGAGACGCCCGAACCGGCTGCGGCCACATCGAGTCGCCACAAGCCCTGCCCCCCTTGCGGGAGGTCGGATTTGATCGTCCAGTCTTGGAGGAACTTCGCCCGGTAGTGGAATACCTTTCCGAGGCGGCCTTCGTCAATTAACTGCTTGGCGAACGTCACCGCCGGGATGCGGCGGTAGTTGTACCACACCATGTTCGGCACTTTGGCCTTTTCGACCGCGTTGACCATTTCAAGGCCTTCGACGGCGTTCATGGCGAGCGGTTTTTCGCACAGGATCATTTTCCCGGCTGCGGCTGCCGCGAGTGCGATCTCTTTGTGCAAGTTGTTCGGCGTGCAAATGTCAATCACGTCGATGTCGGGTCGCGTGATGAGTTTCTTCCAGTCAGTCTCCACGGACTCATAGCCCCATTGGTCGCCAAATTCCTTAGCCTTAGCACCGTCACGGGCACAAGCTGCCTTCAGGACCACCTTGTAGGATGACGGGAAAAATTGCCCGACTTGCTTGTAGGCGTTGGAATGCGCACGGCCCATGAAGCCGTAGCCGATCATGCCGACGTTCAGTGTTTTCGTTGCCATGAGAGAGGGTTCCTTTTCAGTTGATGCGAGTTCGCCAAATCAGTTCATGATGCCCATGAATCCGCTATACACTTCGGCAGCTTCGACGAAGCCGAACTTTCGGCGTTCCGCTTCCCGAACGGCTTCGAGGATTTTTTGGTAACAGACCTCACCGTAGTCTTGCTCGTCGTCTTCGGCAAACGGCGCAAGAAGCGGTTCGTGGTGCGCTTCCCACCAGGTGCGGAATGCCGTCACATTCGCGGGTCGAACGTAGCCGCCGAGGGTGTAGTTCTGCGTGATGGTGGGTTCAAACGCTTCTTCCCAACCGCCTATTGTGTTCAACAACGGTTCAAATAAACTTGTCGCTGGTTCGTACAAACCGTCCGCATCGAGGTTGGCTTGTTGAATGAACTGCGTGAACCAAACATGCCCGCGGGCCATCCAACCCGGCGTAAAATTGGCAGCGAACGTGACGACTGCAAGCGGCATGTTGAAGAGCAATAAATCTTCGGGGTCCACTTTCTCGCCGTTGGGCAACTTGACGGATTTGCCACTGGCGATGTTCTGGTAGGCACTTTTTAACACGTCAATTTCTTGGCGGATACTGTCCGCAAGCGGGCCGTCGTCGGGCAACGTGCTATCGGCGTCGGGTTGAACTTGGTTCACAAGATCGGGGTGCAGTTTGTAAAGTTGCTCCATCGCAATCGCATCAACTTGCTCGGGACTGGCGGCCAAATACCGATTCAACACGCTGGGAAGTTGCTCCGACGGCACCGTGATGAAGAACGGCCTGCCCCAGACGTGCAAATCGGAATCGAAGTCCCGTGCGGTTTGTGCTACGGCAGCAGAGCCATCTTTTGCTTTTTTCTTTGCCCGCTGGTCTTCCTGCTCTTTATGCTGAACGTTGAGCGTCCCAAGTCCCCAGGCGTTCGCGCGGAATCGGACCTTCGTTAAGCGGACGGCGTCCGCCAGCAAGTCGTCGATCGTCCCCTGCCCACGGAGGTAGGGCAGGATTTTGGTTTGGATAAGTTGCACGTCAACCGGGTGCGAACTGATGTCGAAGCCCACGGCAGATTCCTTCGTGATCGGGTGGGTTACTTCTTTTCAACCGGCTTTTTTGCCGCGAAGTGGTCGTACACTTTCCTGGCAATCTTCGAGATGGTGACTTGTGCGGCGTTATCAATCACCCACCGTTTGTCGTCGTTCTCGTTGGTCAAAATGCAAATCGCAATCGTCGGCTTGCCGCTGAGGTAGATGATCCCCGCATCGGTCCGCGCGTTACTGACCGCACCCGTCTTGTGGGCCACAGTGGTGCCTGCGGGTAACATCCGCACCATGAGTTCGTTGTCTTGGTTCTTCTGCAAAATGCCAAGCATCTCGTCGCACGCTTTCGGCGTGACCACTTTACCGGCTTGGATCAACTCCAGGAGTTGCACCATTTCGCGGGCGGTCGTCGAACCAAGACCGTACTTCTTGGTTCGCTCCGGATCAATTGACGTGGTGCTCCCTTTGTAGACCTTGGCATGGATTTTAGTGTTCTTGAAGCCAAGTGATTCCATCCGCGTGTTCGTGGCCGGAATACTGATCGTATCGAGAACCAGGTTCGTCGCGGTGTTGTCGGAAACCGTCACCATCAAGCGCAACGCATCCAATAATTCAAACGTTGCACCCGGTGTGAAGCTGTCCGTTAACACGCCGGCACCGGGGACTTGGTCGTCTTTCTTGAGGGTGAGTTTCAGGTCAAACTTGTGCTTGCCTTCTTCGACTTGCCAGAAGGTTTCGACCATGATGGCGAGCTTAATCAAGCTCGCCGTCGGCATCGGTTCGTCCGCGTTGAGATAGAACTCTTCCCCGGTAACGAGGTGCTTGACCGCCACCGCGATCTTGCCTTTGTGCGCGTTGGCAATCGGCGTAATACGCGATTCCAGATCGTCCGCACCCGCGAATAACGTGACCGAAAGCATGGCAACGAATGCAAAGCAATACGACTTCATCACGCAGCACCTCTTGGGATCGAACCGAGCCACGACCGTGAGGGAGTGGCCCAACCTTCCGCCCTTGATTCGTCGCCCGTTATCAACACGCCGTTTCGCGTGAGGCGGGTTGGGCCACTCCCTTACGGTCGTGGCTCGGATTACTTCAGTCACGCGGCGGCGTACTTCTCGCGCATCTTGTCAAGGAACTTCTTACTTTGGGCCGTGACATCCCAGGCGTTCGGCCAGAAGCAGAGATCGACGCACCACCAGTCACTGGGCACACCGGCCGCTTGGATTGCTGGGATGAGCTGATCGAAGTTCAAGCTACCCGTGCCGAACGGGTTGTGAGTGGAAGTATTGTGCTCGTTCACGGTGCCGTCGCTGTCGATGAGGTGGACGTGGGTGATGCTCCCCTTCAGCTTCTCAAGCAATTCCAACGCACCGCCGGGCAGCGTTTCCTTCGCGCCGATTTGGTTAGCACCGATCGCGGCACACATGTGGGCATGGCAGGTGTCGTACAGCACGCCAAAGTTGGGGTTGTTCCGCTTCACACGGACTTCATCCACAAGGGCGAGAATCTCGCTCGGCTTGTTAATCGGAAAGCCTGGTTCAAACTCCCAACAGATGCGGATGTTGCGTTGAGCTGCCAGCTTGGCACAAAGATCGAACGCCTTCACGGCGCGCTCGAACGCCTTCTCGTTGGTGACTTGGCCTTGCTGAATCACGGTGATCGGTTCGACGGTATCCACGCGGATGCAGTCGATGCCAAGGTCGTCCGCAAAGATCACGTTCTTGGCAAACGCGGCGATGAACGGGCCGCTGTCTTCGACGGTTAGCAGTTTTTGCGACCACAAATCCGCAGCGAGTGCCGAGAACTTCAACCCGTGGTCGGCGACTTCTTTGCGAAGTTTGGCACGGGATTCCTTCGTCGGGTAAGTGTCCGGTCCGGGGTGCGGGTTGAACCCGCCCAACTCGACGCCGTCGTACCCCAGGTCTTGCAGCTTGTGCAGAATGACGTGGAAGTCGTTCGTGGGGACTTCTTGGTTAAAAATGTACGCCCACGTGCCAATCGAAATGCGTGCTTTCATGCGGTCAACCCCTGGGGGAACAGGAAAAAGATTCGGAAAATGCAAGGTGGCCCATCAAACCGGCGGGTTGTATTCAACAAACCGACCTGGACTACCTTTGGTTATCAAACTACTATGATACGTTCGGTGGTGGTGTAGCAGTCCTGTGCAACTAACTTATTGAGAGCGGCCCACGGAACCACGTTTGTAATTCTGACTTGGAAGTGTGGCAAGCAAAAATTGGGTTTGTAGCGGGTTCAGAATCGAAATTTGGTGAAAGTCCCGTGAGTTTGCGAATCACCGCGCAAGTTCCGGGCTTGAGAAGCGAACTAATAGGACAGAGACTGTGTCGGCTTAATGTCGGCTGGTTTTGTTTTTTTGACAATGAGGAGACGCAATGATTGGCACCCGTAGCATCAACACCCGAGGAACAGCGGAATTTGTCCGCAAGAAGGCCCCGCGTCTGGTGCTTGGGCTGGGACTGTCCGGTTTAGCCGCCGCAGTCGAAGCACACTTCCGCAACCTCGGCTGGGAAGTCATCCGCACCGAAAATGGCGATGAAGCCGGGCGACAAGCTCACCGGACACGCACGACAGCCGTTGTACTCGGCATGGCACCCGCCACGGAAAGCGCCCTACTGACGTGCGCGAAAATTCGCCTGACCCGCCCGACCGCGCGAGTGATCCTGGTTGGCCCTGAAGGGCAACAATTAGCCCGACACGCGAGGTTCGCGGGCGCTGTGGGTTACTTACCGGAAAATGCTGGAGTTGCGGCCATCGCCCGTGCCGTGCTGGGCAACTAACCCTGAAAAGATGTCACCACGAATCACACGAATAGGACGAATCAGAATATCTGGATTCATACGGCGTGCTGACTGAGTTAAAAGCCGAGACCATCACGAGTGAACTATCACTCGTGATGGTCTCGGCTTTTATTCGTCTGATTCGTGTGATTCGTGGTCAGTCTTCCAACTCGAACAAGCATTCCACTTCCACGGCAATGTTGCCGGGTAACACGTTGGTCCCGATCGCACTTCGGACCCCGACGCCCGCTTCTTCGCCGAAGACATCTTTCATCAACTCG
>JAYSXU010000330.1:0-4713 GCA_043716965.1 Fimbriiglobus sp. | reverse complement strand
TCTACTGGCCGACACTGCTGGGCGTGATCTCCGAACGCTTCCCGAAGGGTGGCGCGTTGGCGTTGGGCATCAGTGGTGGGATTGGCATGATCTCGGCGGGTCTCTTGGGTGGCCCCGGTATCGGCTACAAGCAAGACTACTTCGCGGTCGAACAGCTCACAGTTTTGGACAGCAAAACTTACGACCGTTACGTCTCCCGTGACGACAAGGGACAACCGGCGACAAGTGGCTTCCCGATCCTGACGAAGCTGATACCCGACAAGGTTCCACCAGTGGCCGGGTTGGACAACAGCAAATTGAAAGTGTTCGACGATTACAGCGCGGACAAGAAGACCACCACGCTCGACGCCGACCTCGCTGCAGTTCAGAAGGCGAAAGCCGCCGGCTCGAAGAACGAGGAAGAACTCGAAAAGAGCTTAAAAGGTCTGAAAAAATGGTGGGAAGAGCAGGGCCAGAAGAACTTCGACACCGACAAGAACAAGCTCGACGAAGCCCGACTCTTCGCGGCGAAACATGCGTTGCTCTACACCGCCGCCGTGCCAGCCACGTTGGTCATCGGGTTCTTGTTGCTCATGCTGTATTTCGCCGCAACCGGCGGTTACAAACAAGTTCACATTGGTGACAAGCACTAAGTAACGCGACCTGTAGCGATCATTAGTCACGAGTTGTTGGGATTCTTTCAGGCTTTGTGGTGCTTGTTGGTGCCACAAGTCTGAAACTTCCCAATCGCAATTCATGGATGTAGGCATCAAAGCGAAAAACGCACGCACCCGGTCCCTTGCGGGGCCGAGTGCATGGGTCGCCCTTCAACGACGGAGGGTCTTCTTAGTATTTCGTCATTTCTAGCAGCATGTCACGCTGCGTGTCGGTGTTCGGCCCGACGTACAAGTGCAAGTGGTCCTTGTCGATGTACACAACCTGGATCCGTTGCTTCTGCAAGTAAGTTGGAAACGGTTGGGCGGACTGAATGGTTTCCTTGTAATACACCGCACATTCCCAGTGGCAATGGTGCAGTTGAGCCATGCCGATGAGCGGGAAGAAGCGTGGCGGATCAATCTTGTCCACGATCCGGTTCTTGACGATGGTCATGTCATCCCGAAACTCTTCGTAGACGAACGGCATCCCGCGAATTGCCTTCGGCAAGGCGCGAATGATTTCCCGATCGCTCGGCGGATCCTCGCAGACCGGAGCCGGGAAGCCGTCCCGGACCGGCGGAAGGATCGGCGTGCGGAAGTCGTTCTTGTGCTGAAACTTTTCTTCCATCCGCTCGGCGACCCACGGCTGCATACAGCCCACGCTGCTGAGGCCAGTGATAACCGCGAATGGTAAGAGCCAGAATTTTCGTGCCCAGGACATCGTATTCCCCCCGTGCGTCTGTTGGCGGCACCGACAGTCTTCAAATTGCCTGTCCCCCCAAATTCGGTGTGAAGGCACCGCGATTTGGCAAGCAACCTGAAGGTTCCAGATGGATCGGTTAAGCCGTCCAGTCCTTGGTTACGTTCTGTATCGGTTGATCCGGCGACGCAGTTGAATGAAATCTGCGCGGGATTTGCCGGATGACACCGATTCCGGGACGGGACTATCATTTGTGTGAAGCTAGGCGGACTGCCGATTCCCGCCACTTACCGGACTTACCAAAAGCACGAGCGATTCCTCCGATGGTCTACCTTTCCCGCATTTACACCAAGACCGGGGACACCGGCGAAACCGGCTTGGGCGACGGCCATCGCGTCGCCAAGGACCACCCACGTGTGGAGGCTTACGGCCAAGTCGATGAGTTGAACGCTGTTCTCGGGTTGCTGACCGCGTACTGCCCGGACAGCCCGGAGCGAGACATGATTCGCCTCATTCAGAACGACCTGTTCGATCTCGGCGCCGACTTATGTATCCCGTCGTCGGAGAATGAAACCCCTGGCAGCGTCCTGCGGGTGACGGCGGCCCAGTATGAACGACTTGAACACGCCATCGACCGCCTCAACGAAAACCTCGACCCGCTGCGTAGCTTCATCCTGCCGGGTGGCACCCCCGCCGCCGCATGGCTCCACATGGCCCGCACCGTCTGCCGCCGCGCCGAACGCACCGTCGTCACCTTCATGCACACCGAACCCATCAACCCTCACATCCTCATCTACCTGAACCGCCTCTCCGACTTTCTGTTCGTACTCGGTCGCATCGCCAACAGTAACGGCCAAGCCGATGTACTGTGGGTGCCGGGCAAGAGCCGGTAAGGAAACAGAACCAACTTCGCCTTCCTACGTTTCGGGGACTTCGGTACAACCCTACTTCATTCTTGAAGGGGGTGTCCCATGTTTCGGATCAGTTTGGTGGTTGCGATCGTCTCGGCGTCTCCGCTCTGTGCCCAAGAAGCGTTGCGATTCCAATGGCAAGCGGGGCAGTCGCTCACGTACTCCGTGCAACAAATCACGACGGTCACCGAAACGACACTTGAAGAAGGAACCAACAAGCCAGTGGTTGCGGCCACGGTCACGAAACTGAACCTGACACGGCGATGGGATGTGAAGTCCGTCGAGCCGAGCGGCGTGGCGACATTGGAAATGCTGATTCTGGGCATGAAGCAAACCATCAACCGACCGGGGCCGAAGGATAAAGACGGCAAGCTGACCGTCGATAGTCTTGTGATGGACTCGACGACCGCTGAAGGGCAACAGCAAATGGCGGCCTACTTGAACAAGCCAATTGTTACGATCAAGATCGACGCCCAAGGCAAAGTGCTCGAAGCGAAGTCGGCGAACGCTGCGTCAGCGGAGCGGTTGCAAGTCGAGTTGCCGTTCCGCTTGACGTTGCCGGACACGTTGCCCGCAATCAATGGCACCTGGGACCGGACGTTCACGATCAAACTCGACCCGCCCAACGGTACCGGCGAAAAGTACGACGCCACGCAAACCTACACCCTGAAAGGGGACAACATGGGGTATGCGGTCATCGGCGTCACAACCGCCCTCAAGCTCCCCCCCAAAGACCCCGCCGAAATGCCACCTCTCGTCCCCTACCTCTGGGACGGCGAAGTCTACGTCCAACGCGCCACCAACCGCTACGCCGGCGCCCGCCTGAGCGTGAAGAAAGAAATCACCAACCACCAAGGCGCAGGCAGCAAGTTCACCTACGAAACCACGTACACCGAGGCACTTGCTGGGAAGTGAGGGATGAGTTGGATTGAGCCGTGAAATATCATGATTCGGGAATGCCGAGATCGCGGCAGATCATACGGGCGAGTGGGTCAGGTACTTCAGTGTGCCGTGATACAGCAGAACGGCGGTTGTTTGCCGGGTTGCCCCACCACGAATGGCGACGACCTTCGCGGATTAACTCGCACCCGTGTTGGCGAAGATGTCGGATCAAATCGTGACGTTTTACGAGGTGAGACTCACTTCTTCATACGCCCCATTCGCCGCAGCTCTAGCATCAGAACGGTTCATCTCAAGGGCTTCCTCTGGAGCATCCCGTAGGTTGTCGAGCAACTCTTCGCGGGTGTGCCCCTGCGAGTTCACGCCGGGCACTTCTTCGACCCAGCCGATCCACCATTCTCCAGATTGCTGAACGGCCGCCGTGTATGTCGTAGACATGGATCACTCCTTTAACTGTTGCAGTCCGCAAGTGAAACTTAACAAGACAGCCATGAATTATCGTACAAAACCGGACGCGGCAAGAATTGCTTGCCGCTTAAAACTGTCCCCGTTCACCGCACGAGAATCGCGTTCCCCATGCGGGCGGGCTGGTCGTAACGCTCGCTGCTGAACTCCGTCCGTTGACCATCAGACATGGTATCGAAGAACTGCCGCTTCCACCTGCAACTCCAAGCAAAGGCGCCGACCATTTGACCGTCATAAGCCACGGCGGTGATGCTGGTAAAGCACAGTCCACTACTGCCGTTACTCTCGTACTTCAGCACGATCATGCGTCCTATTCGTTCTACACGCACTGGCTCGGTTCGAGCGATCACGTCCTCCACAGGATCGCCGGGTTGGACTCGACCGTAGTGGAAATCTTGCCAAGCATGGTGACATTCCCGATCCATTGCTCGGTAAACAAGCCATTCGTTCACACTCCAAACACGATGCACCCAACAGAATCCAAAGAGCGTTAGCCCGCCGACGACCACCGAACTGGCTACCCAAAGCCACCCACGCTTCCAGTACCGTTTCATTGGATACCCAGCGCAAATCGGGAATGACTGGTGTGGTATGCAATCACTGGGGTTTTGAATTGATACGAACATTCCCGGTGGGCTAAAGATCAGACGGGATCGGATCTTCAAACTCGAAGTTTGCGAACGACATCTTGGTCTCGTCTGGTGTCAGTAGCAAAACCGTACTGATGTCGCCTTGCACATCCTCCGGCAACTGATCGAGGTACTGCCATGCTTGCTGACTCCGTTGCGGCTTGCCTTGACGGGCAAAATCAGGATCGATAATCCGCACCCGCACCGAAACGGAGTTCTGCCGGTAAAGATCAATCTGGGCCTGCGGATGGTCCACTTTGTAGTTCTCAAGAACTGGGATAATCTTCTGAATCACGTCGTCGGATTCTCCTCGTCGGACACTGATCGTCATTTCAAATCCTCTCATTGGCCCACTTGATGATCGCAATTGATGATGCCAAGAACGCTTCGGCATCGTGTTCTCGGACTGTACGCGGTGTGTACCGGAGGTCCGTTGACCAGTCGTTCACAAGGGTGAAATGTCGGGTAATTTC
>JAYSXU010000329.1:0-1600 GCA_043716965.1 Fimbriiglobus sp. | reverse complement strand
TAGGCATCATCACTCTTCGCTTTGTAATATTTATTGATAGCCTTTGTTGAGTAGACCCTAACTCTGTCTGAGTTATTACCAACGATTATCAACTCTCGCCCTTCGGCTCCAATCAATGTTGCCATACCTTTTGAATCGCCATCTGCCAAAAATCCGCTGGCATCAACATTCACTGATTGAAAATTTCCCTTCCCGTTGCCTTTCAAATACAATCCTATGGATGCATCATCACGCCCGGAAATAACCTCGGTGGAATAAGAATTGCCCACGAGCAAAGCATCCAGATTTCCATCATCGTTGTAGTCACCTGTTACGATGCCATACATGGGAGAAAACTGAGCCTCGGTGGGCAGTGATGAAATTCTGAACTTACCCTTTCCTAAATTTTGCAGATAACTACTTTCAAACCGTTGCGCACAAACAACATACGCTTCAGACAACTCTTCAGGAGTGAATGACTCTTCAAAGGTAGCATTGGCATAATCTGTATGCGTACGAAACCTACCTCGCATATTGTTGATCTGTTCACTCGTAAACGTCACGTTCGTCAGGCTCGCCGGAACTACGTCACTGACCGAGACTCCCGTTGCCGTGTTAGGCCCTGTGTTGGTCACAGTGATGGTGTAACTGGTCGGGTTGCCCACACCCACGGTCGTGACGCCGTTCGTGACCGTCACGCCCAAATTGACCGTGTCCCCTTCCAACCGGGCCACGGCGAAATCAGTCGCGGTGATCCCGGCCACCACGATCTTGCCGTCGGATTGCAGCGCGACGGCGTAGGCTTTGTCGTCCCCGCCGAAGTTGACTCGGGCGCCGGCACCGCCGCCCGTGAACGTGTTGTCTTGGGAGCCATCCGTGTTCACCCGGATCACTACGAAGTCATTGGTGTTCGAGTCGGTGAACCCGCCCATGATGAGCCGACCGTCCGGCTGGCGTGCCAAAGCCGTTCCGAGTTCGACCCCACCGAGTGCGTAACTGTTTTGTCCGTCGGTATCGAACGTCGTGTCCAGGGTGCCATCGGACTTGTACCGGGCAATCGCAAAATCCGAACCGGCGACGCCGCTGGTCCCGCCGAGGACGATCTTGCCGTCCGGTTGCACGAGCAAGGCATTGGCTTGGCCGAACACGCTGCTTGCCAGCAACGTCACGACGCGGCCATTGCCAATCCCACCCACGCCGAATGTGGTATCCGGTGTGCCATCGGCATTCATCCGGGCGAGAGCAAAGTTGAAGCCCGTCGCTGTTTGGGCGTACCCACCGGCCAGGATTTTCCCGTCGGTCTGGAAGGCCACGGACGTGGCGCGGTCTTCGTTCGCGCCGCCCAGGTCGAAGCCGATGCGTTTGATGCCGGTCGTGTTGAACGTTGTGTCGAGTTTCCCGTCCGAACTGAGTACGACCACGGCAAAGTCGGTGTCCGTTCCGCTGAACAGCCGCGTGCCGCCGATGACGATTTGCTTGGTAGTCGGGTTGATCGCAACTGAGTAGGCTTTGTCGTCGTTCCCGCCTGAAATATCAACCGTGACTTTCCCGTTCAGCGCGGCGCCGAACGTGGTATCGAGGCTGCCATTGGGGTTGAGCCGAACAATGGCGAAGTCGTTGG
>JAYSXU010000328.1:0-4717 GCA_043716965.1 Fimbriiglobus sp. | reverse complement strand
TCTCGCCACAGTTGACTCGCTCAATCTAATAAGACACGCATCTTACTCCTTTTAGGATTCGCAAGTATGAACCACGTTCACGCCCGGTTCTTCGGAATACTGATCGGTCTCGGGACCGGCATCGCGTTTCCCGTGACACTCTTCGCTCAAGTCAACGTCGGCGCCAACTTCCAGACCCAAACCGTTGTCGATTCGACGCCGCCGGACACGATGGGTGCGGTCGGGTTGAACCACTGGGTTCAGTTCAACAACGACGGGTATACTGTCTTCAACAAAAACGGTAGCTCGGCGGCGGCACGGGTTTCGCCCACAACTTTTTGGCAGAACGCCGGACTGACTCCCGGTACGGTTACCGATTTATCAGACCCCCGGTTGGCGTTCGACCCGCTCAGCGGTCGGTGGATCGCCGCCATGATTTCGATCAATGAAGCGACCAACAACCGGGTTCTGATCGCCCGGTCCAACACGTCCAACCCGCTGGACGGCTTCAAGGCGGTCTCGTTGACGACCTCGAACAACCTGTTCGCGGATTACCCTACCCTCGGGATCGACCGCAACGGCGTTTACATCGGGACCAACAACTTCACGGCTGGAGGTGCTTTTTCAAACGTGGGGTTGTATTCCGTTCCCAAAGCGGATTTGCTTCTCACCACGCCGACCTTGGTAAACGCGACACAGTTCGGGAGCCTCAATCCGGACACAACGATCGGGTACACCTCACAGGTCGTCACGAACTACAATCTCGGGCAGACCAATTCGACCGCCGCGTCGGTTTACGCCGTCAACAACGTCAACTTCAGCCAAGTGAACGTCACGCCGCTGACAGGAACAACACTGCCGGGCGCGACGCTCGGGGGTACGTCCGTTATCAACGTTGCGACGACCAGTTACGCACCCACAGCCCGCCAACCCAATTCGACCAACACGGCGGTCTCCGGGTTCAGAATGGATACGTTGGACGACCGTTTTGGTTCGTCCGTTTACCGGGTTGGCAACTTGGTGTACTCGGTCCACGGGGTCGCGCAATCGTCCCGCTCGGCCCTCCGCATCACCGTATTAAACGCCACGACGAACGCCGTTGTTGCGGAGTCCACGCTCGGCGAAGCGAACTTCGACTACTACATCGGGTCGATCGCCGCGAACGCGCAGGGGGACGTGGTCGTCGGGTACACGCGGTCCGGGTTCGTGGCGAGCGGCAACGCCACGAACCGGAATCCGAGCGCCACGGTTTCCGTGGGAACGTTGGTCGGGTCTACGTTGTCGTTGGGGACACAAGTCGAAGTTCGGCGAGGTTTGGCAGAATACATCGGCGTGAATGCTGCGGAAGGTACTGCCGTCGGCGTCAAGCGGTGGGGCGATTACAGCGCGACGAACGTCGATCCCACGGACCCCGGAATCTTTTGGTCGAGCCAGGAATACGTTGCCGGAAACACCAACACGCAGAGCCAAACGTGGGCAACGCAAGCTTCGGAAATCATCCCCACAGTGACCGGCGAAAAACGGTGGGCGAGCGTCAGCGCCTTGAACCCGGACGGGATCACCGGGAACTTCGCCACCGCCGCGAACTGGTACGACGGCGTTGTTCCGACGGCAACGGACCACGTGATCTTCAGCCGCAACGGGGACGGCACGACGAGCTATGCGGTGACAATGCCGGCCGGTACGACGGTCAACGACCGTGCCAGTGTCCGCCAAGGGGTGGTGACGTTAAGCGTTCCAAACGGTGCCACTTACAGTCTCACCAACGCCGTTGAAACAACCCCGTCGCTGGCCGTGGCCGAATACCTCGGTCGAGCAAGCCTCACGGTGTCCGGCGGGGGAACACTGCAAACCGTCACGACGACGATTGCCGCTGGTATCAACAGTGAAGGAACGACCAACCCCAGCAACGGCACGCTGAGCGTCGCCGGTGCGGGCACGACTTGGAACAACACCGGCAACGTTTACGTCGGCGGTAACAACCTCGTTTCAGGCGGACTCGGCACGCTCAATGTGACGAACGGCGCGTCCGCAACCGTCACGGGGACGCTCACCCTTTGGAACACGGCGTCCGGTGTCAACGTGGGCACGGCCGGCTCGGGCGGTACGGTTTCCACTGGGCAGTTAACCAACGCCAGCGGAAGTGCGCCAGTCATCAACTTGGTTAACGTCGGCAGCCAATTCAACGTCAACGGGTCGGGCGCGTCGAACTACACCGGCACGATTGTCGGGGCGGGGGCGGTCACGAAATCCGGCAGCGGCGTGTTGACCTTGGGCGGTGCGAACACGTACACGGGCGGGACGACGATCGCGGGCGGCACCTTGCAAATGGGTGCGGCGAACGTGTTGCCGACCACGGGCACGGTCACACTGTCCGGTGGCACCCTGAGTACCGGCGTAACGGCAGGCAACGCTAACGCCGTCGGCCCGCTTACTCTTGCCGCAGATTCGACAATCTCGCTGGGGGCGGGAGTTCACACCTTGTCGTTCGCCGACATCAATGCCAGCCCCGTTGGCACGTTGACAATTCTGGGTTGGACTGGCACGATTGGCGCGTCCGGAACGAACGGGAAGATCCTCTTCGGTGGGGCGAGCTTGAATGCCACTTACACCACATTCCTAACACACGTGCAATTCAGTGGATTTGGTTTAGGCGACGCCCAGTTCATCGGTAGCGCCGGCGCCTTCGAGCTAGTCCCGGTCCCCGAACCCTCGACCTATCTCGCGGTCAGCGTGGCGAGCTTGGGGGTGGTTGGGTTGGTTCGACGGCGGGTTCTGCGGGAAACGGTTGCAGGGGTTGCGGCGTGACGTGCCGCTAGCCTTCCGGGAACCACGCCAACGGGTTCACGCGGAAATACCCTGCGAGCAGGTCGTAAACTTCATGGTGGTGCGCGTTCAGGATCACGGGGGCGCAGTAAAACACCTCGGCGGCGTCGGCGAAGAATTCGGTCTCGTTCTCGGCGGCGTGTTCGGTGAAAATCGTCTCGGTGTCGTGCTTGATGGCCTTCACGTGAGCGTCAAACGCCACCTGCATGACCTGGTGCCAACGGGCTTCTTGCTGCGGGCTATCCAGCGGCGGCGTGCCGTTCACCACGTCGTCCAGGAAGTCGAGTTGGTGGGCAAATTCGTGGATCACGAGGTTGTGCCCTTGCTCCAAGTCGCGGCCCTCGTTCAAGACGTGGTTCCACGCCAAGATCACCGGCCCGCGATACATCGCTTGCCCTTCGATGCTCCTGTCGGACAGTTCGTCGTCTTCCCAATCGTCCTCGGGGTTGGGCGTCGCAAAGGCGCTGGGGTACACCACAATCGACGTCACCCGCGCGAAATAATCGTGGTTGACACCCAGTAATAACAGTGCGGCTTGCGCGGCGATGGTGATTTTCATCTCCTCGGTCACGTGCAAACTGTTCGCACTTTCCCAGGTTTTTTCGGCGTGCAGTATCCGCAGAATGTCCCGCAACTTCGCCCGTTCCGCCGGGGAAAGCCGTGGGTAAAGCGCGACGTTCCGCTGCAAGATCGCCTCCCACCACGGCGGGAACGGCTCTTCCAACAACTTGCGCCGACGACGATTGCGGAACCAAGTAAACATGTCGTGATTGTAGGCCGCACAACCGACCTCGACAGGGACAATCGAAGTCGGTCCAGTTGACACACCACAGAAAAGCGGCCTCACGCAGAGCCGCAGAGACACAGTGATCAGAAATTCACAAAAAGTCAGAGTTCGTCCCGCACGGAGTTTTTATCTGCGTCTTTGCGACTCTGCGTGAGACGATCTCTCACCGATACAATTGAGATGGAACCCAACGCAAACTCAGGAGCCATTCCCGATGGCGGCAAAATTTCAACTTGTCAGTGAGTACGAACCGGCCGGCGACCAACCGCACGCGATTGCGGAACTGTTGAAGTGCTTCGCCGCCGGTAAACCGCTTCAAGTGCTACTCGGCGCGACCGGGACCGGGAAGACGTTCACCGCATCCAACATCATCGCCGCGCTCAACAAGCCCACGTTGGTGTTAGCCCACAACAAGACTTTGGCCGCGCAGTTGTATAAGGAGTTTAAGAACTTTTTTCCGCACAATGCGGTATCATACTTTGTCAGCTACTACGATTACTATCAACCCGAAGCGTATATTCCGCAACGTGACATCTACATCGAAAAAGATTCGAGCATCAATGAAAACATTGATCGCCTCCGCCTCGCGGCCACGGCAGCGCTTGTCAGTCGGGAAGATGTGATTATTGTCGCCTCGGTATCGTGTATCTACGGCCTCGGTTCCCCGAGTGATTACAAACGCATGGTCATTCGGCTCGTGAAAGGCGAGATGTTAGATCGCGATAACTTACTTGTGAGGCTGATTGACATTCAATACCAACGCAACGACATTGCGTTCGAGCGCGGCAAGGTTCGGGTGCGAGGGGACACCATTGAAATTTGGCCCGCGACTGAAGAAGTGGCGTTCCGGATTGAGCTATTTGGCGATGAAATCGACGCCATTTCGATCATTCACCCCGTCAGTGGGGAGACGATTAAGTCACTCGAAGAAACGTACATTTACCCTGCCCGGCACTTCGTGACATCAGACGAACGGGTGAAAGTTGCAATCCAAGGTATTGAACAAGAACTCACGGACCGCTTAGCGCAATTCAAGACAGAAGGCAAAATCCTCGAAGCCGAACGGTTGAAAGCCCGCACCCGGTACGATCTCGATATGTTACGCGAAGTGGGATATTGCTCTGG
>JAYSXU010000327.1:0-1602 GCA_043716965.1 Fimbriiglobus sp. | reverse complement strand
TTCCCAGCGAAGGGTGAGTGTCACGAGAGGTGTTGAAAGTTTCTCGATCCTGCATCGTTTTCAACCCCAACGGGGTTGTTCCATTAGCCCAGGGTCGTGGACCGAAGGTCCGCTACCCTGGGAACCCGCACCCAACACCAACCGACTTCCTGGGGTGTGGAAGCCTTCCAGGGATGGGTGCAGTCACCCAGGGTAATCGTCGCAAAACCTCCTCAACCCTGGGCTAATGGAACAACCCCGGTGGGGTTGAAAACCCGGTCTGCAAACAAAATGTACGGGAAGCGAAAAACCGCAAGCCGTCAGGGGACCAATCCTGACGGCTTGCGGCGGCTTCACGAGGAGTGAACGCGGTTAGAAGTTTTTGGCTGCTGGGACTGTGGGAGCATTCGTCTGTGGCACCGGGATCATCGGGATTGGGATCACCGGAATGCTCGGCAACGGGACGGCAGTTGTCGGCGGTTCCGGGGCAGTCGGTAGTGGCGGAATGCCGACGGTGGGTACGGTTGTTGTCGGCGTACTGGGCATCGGCGTCGGGATCAAGTTGGACGGCGTTGGCAGCGTCATTTCCGGCTTGATCGAAGGCATCGGCGTGGGTAACAGCGCCGGGCCACGGGGTGCGGCAGTCGGTGACGGTTTCGGTTTGGCGATTGGTGGTTCCGGGGTCGATTGCACCAGGACGCCTTTCCCAACCGTGTTGGTGATCGGACGGAATCCCGGTTCGCCCAGCTTCGGCATCGTCGGCTTGGCCACAGTAACGGCAGTCGTAGTTTTGGGTGCAATCGGCGGTTCGGTCGTCTGAGTGGCCAGTGGGCTACCACTCGGTGGGGTGCGGTAGCCGTTCAGGTGATATTGCCACAACGCTGACTTCACAGCGTCACGAACCTTGGTGTCCGGATCGGAGGTCATGGCGGCTTCCATCGCCAACCCGGCGGGTTGCGAAATCGGCTTCATGATGCCGATGGATTCCGCAGCTTCGATTCGCACAATCGGCGACGGGTCTTTTTGCAACGAACTCACCAACCCCGTAATCAGGTCCGGCGTATTCCGAGGGTCTAAGCCGCGTAGTTCCGTCGCTGCAGCTTTCCGTTTGGACTCGTCCGGGTCGGTGCGTAACGTTTCCAACAGGAGCTTGGCGCGCGACGGCGGGTCCGCCTTCGGCTTTTTCTTATTCAAGATGCCAAGCCCGAGATCAATGGCCGGCGCCGGTCGGTCCGACGCCAGAACGCCAACGAATAATGCGAGGCAAAGAGTAGTACGCTTCATGATGGTTCCTTCAAACCGGGCGGCTGATCGTTCGCGCGGCGAGTTAATTCTATCTGTGGAATCGGGTCAACGACTGCCAACTTGCCGGAGAATCCGAATCGAGATGACCAACAACCGGAAGTGCCTGACCGTTCAACCCTGACACATCGCAGAGGCGTTGCACCAATCGCAGTTCCCGCAACTCGGACAACCGCTACGTTGAGAGGAATCGTGTGTTCGCCATTCTGAGCCATGTGCAACGTGGCCACTGCTAATGGTGGTGCAACTCAATTTTCTAGGGTGCAAGCAAGCAATTTTCACCACAGAGGGCACGGAGAGCCACAGAGAAGAAAGTTTAAT
>JAYSXU010000326.1:0-1604 GCA_043716965.1 Fimbriiglobus sp. | reverse complement strand
TTCAAGTTTGGGAAGGTGGCGGCGAATACAACGTCGCCCGTGGGTTGCGGCGTTGCTTTCGCCTGAAGACGGGGCTTGTGAGTGCATTCGCGGACAACGACGTGGGCCGGTTGCTCGAAGATTTGATTCTGCAAGGCGGCGTGGACACGTCGTTCGTGAAATGGGTGCCGTTCGACGGCGTGGGGCGTGTTACCCGGAACGGGTTGAACTTCACCGAACGCGGTTTCGGGCTTCGCGGGGCGGTCGGCGTCTCCGATCGTGGCAACACTGCCGCATCACAAATGAAACCGGGCGACATCGACTGGGACCACTTGTTCGGAACGCTCGGAGTGCGTTGGTTCCACACCGGCGGTATTTTCGCGGCCCTTTCCGAAACCACATTCCAAGTCGTGGAAGAAGCCCTGGTCGTGGCGCGGAAGCATGGCACCGTCACGTCGTATGATTTGAACTACCGCCCGTCACTTTGGAAGTCGATCGGCGGTCATGTCAAAGCCCGCGAAGTGAACCGGCGGATTGCCAAACACGTGGATGTGATGTTGGGCAACGAAGAAGACTTTACGGCGTGCCTGGGGTTGGAAGTCGAGGGGACAAGTACCAACCTGACGCAACTCGACCACACCGCGTACAAGCGGATGATCGAACGGGCTGTGACCGAGTTTCCGAATTTCCAAGTCGTCGCCACAACCCTTCGCACCGTCCACAGTGCCAGCCGCAACGATTGGGGTGCGCTCTGCTGGCACGATGGCCACTTCTATGAATCCACCCACCGCCAAGACCTGGAAATCCTCGACCGTGTTGGCGGTGGTGATAGCTTTGCCAGTGGGCTGATTTATGGTTTTCTCACTGGCACCGATGCGCAACGCGCAGTGGAATATGGTGCCGCCCACGGTGCCCTGGCAATGACCACGCCCGGTGACACTTCAATGGCCAGCCTTGACGAAGTCGAGAAACTCGTTCGCGGTGGTTCGGCCCGTGTGGAACGGTAAATCGAGAGATCATCATGAACAAAATCGCCCGACGTTGCTTGCTCATCGCAATTGTCTTTGGACTCGTTTGCTTGCCGCAAGCCGTTGCCCAAGAACCGACTCCGCCACGCAAATTTCGCTTCGGTAATGGTCTAAGCGAGATCGGCGTTGAACGCATTACGGAAGCCAAACTG
Source organism: Fimbriiglobus sp. (assembly GCA_043716965.1). Lineage (GTDB taxonomy): Bacteria > Planctomycetota > Planctomycetia > Gemmatales > Gemmataceae > Fimbriiglobus. The sequence goes on along the minus strand of JAYSXU010000326.1, from coordinate 445 downwards.
TATTCCCGTGAAGTGGGCTTTGGCTTTGAACCGGGTGCCAAAGTTCTGTTGCGTGATGACGGTGTTTGCACGGCGGACAAGCCGTTCTATTTCTCAGTCGCGTTGCCCGAAGGGAACTACACCGTCACGCTGAAGTTGGGCGACCCGATCGGTACCTCAATGACCACAGTGAAAGCCGAGATGCGGCGGTTGATGTTGGAAAATGTGGTGACCGCGAAAGGACAGTTCGAGACACGGTCGTTCGTCGTCAACATTCGGACATCCAAGATTAAAACTGGCGGCGAGGTGCGGCTGAAGGACCGCGAAAAGACCAGCGAGAAGTGGACCTGGGACGAGAAACTGACACTTGATAGGAGTTACGCAGTGGCGTTGTGAATCGGGTTCTCGAAGTCCGGCCGTGTGGCTATAGTCGCCGTCATGAGCCAGCCCAAAGTCTCCGCGGTTG
>JAYSXU010000325.1:0-1606 GCA_043716965.1 Fimbriiglobus sp. | reverse complement strand
GTCAAGAATCCCGTGCGATGCAACCCGGCTTTACAATGAATCAGCACCGGATAATTGCTCTCGTCATGCATGATCTTAATAAACTCATCCAACACTTTTGGCCGGCTGCCGGTATCCTCCGGTGCAACGTCTAACACCCCGCCGTCCAGTGATATGTATTTCACACCCGCAGCGTGGCACAGTTCGCTTTCCAATATGGATGGTGTTCCGCGCCACGCTTCGGGTATCAACGGATCGCGGGCTTCTTCTTGCAAGTTGATGACGCACTTGATGCCGAAGCGTTGGAACGCATCCTTGAAGCCGTTGGCGGTGAGTTGGCCGCTGCGGTAAAACTTGCCTTCGGTCACCACACGGAGTCGGCGCGCGTGGTTGTACGTGGCGCGGTAGTACGAATACGTGACGCCACAGACTGACGACACAATGGCCAGACTGAGCAGCCATCGCGCGATCAGCCCGGCGTCCAGCGCGCGAGCTTCGAGGTACCATCGCCGCATTCCATCCCTCACTTCCACCTGACTGGGGCAAGCGATTTCGCTAGTCGTGGATTAACAGCCTCAACGCCGTCTGTCAACGGTGCGGGACACGAAACTGCCCACACTGGGTGTGGGCAGGGGTTTGCAGCTTTCCCAAACCGCCGACACTACTTTTTCGCGTCCAAATCGACCTGGGCCGACTGCAAAATTTCGCCGGTCGCGTCGTTCTGCACGAACGCGATCAGCTTCAGTCCCGTCAGCGCAAGCGGTTGGTCCGCACGTGGGAACTCGCCCTCGGTCTTAGCGTAGTCCTCCAGGTACTTGCCCAGTTTCGCTTTGAGTTCGGCCACGTCGACCGTCACCGATTGCTCGTGGGTTTTCTTAGTCAGAGGGGCGCCCTTGATCCCGCCCGGCACGTCACGCACCACGTGATGATGGTAGCGAATGCCGTTGCCGCCAGCGTAGCGGATGCGGTCTTCGACCAGCACGAACCGCAGGGCGACTTTTTCGCCAGGCGCTTCGAGGTCCGTAACGGTGGCTTTTGCGACATAGCCCTTGTCGTTCGGCGTCACCGTGAGTGCGAGTTTGGCAGTGGCGGGCGTTTCCAATTGTTTCTCAATTAAGCCACGGAACGCGGTGTACTTCTCCTTCGCGGCGGCAGCGGGGCCACCACCGCCGGGGCCGACTTTGCCGTTCAAAAAGATCGTCGGGGCGCCGGTGATCTGCTCACCATAAAAATTGGCCCGTTCGAGGCTCGCGGGGCTGGTCAGCGGGTCCGGCGCAGGTACGTGAAAGTGGTAGTTCAGCACGATCACGTCGCTGGGCTTGAACGCTTGCAGCAACCCGTCGCACGCCAAATCGACGGCGGTGCAGGGCGGGCATTCCGCACCCGTGAACACCTCCACGAGTACGACGCGGTCACTTTTCGCCTTACGACCGGAGTACGCTTCCGGGTTGAAGCTGAGGGTGGATTTCGTGTAGTCGGCGAAGTCCTTGGCTTCGAGCTTTTGAACCAGTACCGCGTACTTTTTCGCTTCGTCCGCTTTGCCCGCTTTCGTCAAGACGCGGTTGATCGTCTCGAAGACTTGCATCTGTGTGGCGGCGGGTGCATCATCGCCCATCATCCGTTCGGC
>JAYSXU010000324.1:0-4736 GCA_043716965.1 Fimbriiglobus sp. | reverse complement strand
GCTTCCCGCTTGTCGAACCCCGCCACGCTGGGCAGATTCAGCAATGCCGGGCGGACGTTGTCCATGAAGCCCTTCATCCCCTGATCGTGGCACCGCATACACGACAGTCCGTTGCGGACGGTCTTGTCCTCGGCGAACTTGTCCACGACGATTTCCGTCGGGGCGAACTCCAGGCGGTCTCCTTTGTTGTCGGACACGTAGTACCCTTGCAGGCCGTTGGGCAATGTGAAGATCATCTCCCCGCCGCTCTCCTTGAAGGCGATCGGGTCTTTGAACATGTTCTCCGGGCCACGGTTCGACTTGAAGTCGAAACTCTTCCAATAAAAGCCGTACCGGGCGGGGTGGCGTTCGACGACGCGGTTGTTGTGGGACACGCCGGACACCGTCATCCCCGCCCGCTTCGCCACACCGCTCTTGATGTTCGCCGCCGAATCGACGCCGAGTTTCGTCTCCAGTTCCGGCAGTGTGAACGGCAGTTGCAGGAAGTCTTCGTACAGCAGCGGCAGCGTCGCGCTACTCACAAACCAGTCGGCACGGACGAACGGAATCGGGCGCGCCATCTCGGCGGGGGCGAGGAATTCTTCCGTCAGCCGGTCGAAGGTTTCGGAGTCCTTGTACAGGATCGCATAGGGGTATTCGAGCAGCGCGAGGTCGAAGAGATTGACCTTCGATTTGCCGAGGCTCAGCCCGCCGTCAAATGCTTCGTAAGGCGTCAGGTGCCAGCCGAGTTTGCGCAAATCGACCGCGAAGACCGTGTTCGCCGGGGCATCAATCGCCTGCGGCACGACGATGGTTGGTTCCCAACTCAGGTGGTTGACGGCCTTTGCCAAGGCTTCACGGTGCAGTTCGAGTTCGTCCGCCGTCACGCCACCCGTCAACAAATGGTTCAGGCTGAAGTAGCGGATGAAGCGGCGGTCTTCGGGGCGTTGGTCGCGGACGTGGGTTAGGATTTTCTTGAAGATGTACTCCGTTCCCCCCGCATCTTTCTGGCCGTTGTCGCGTTTCTCCTCGGGCGGCTTGACCGCGTCGGCGGGGAAGTTTGACGCGCCACTGTCGATCCATTTTCGGACCGTGTCAATTTCTGCGGGTGACGGACGCGGTTGGCCGCTGGGTGGCATCCCGGAATCGTCGGTCGCGGTCATGAGTTGTAAGAGCAACGAGTCGTCGGGTTTGCCGGGCACCACTTTGTCTTTCTTGACCAGCGCGTCACGGTCGAAAATTTTCACGCCGCCGTTGACCTTCGCCCCGCCGCCGTGGCACTCCAGGCAGTGCGCCCGGAACACCTCCTTGGCCCGCGCGGCCAGAACGTCTGGCTTCTCCTTCGGGGCGAGTTCTCGGGGCGGTTGTGCGAACGCGGGCAGCGACGAAACTCCAATGCCAAAGATTGCCAATGCAAGTGATCGGTTCATGGTGTCACGTGGGGTGTATGAATCGGGTTGTGTATTATTAGAACGCAAGGTCTGGCAAAAACTTCCGGAAAAGTCGATCAAGTTCGTAGTTTTGCGGCCTGTTCTCGCAGCACCGTCGTCAGTTGCGTGACCGTGGTATCCATTGCGATCCGAACCTTTGCGGTGTCGCCGGTTGTTTCGAGGTCGATCAAGTTTTGGTCGAACTTCTTCGCCCACTTCTGGCAGCGGGTGAGCAGGTCTTGGCGTTGCTCGGCGCTCAGGGCGGTGTGATCCATCAGTTGAATTCGTGTGCAGCCTTGGCGGAACTCGGTGATCCGTTCGGCGAGTGCTAACGCATTCGGCGTCTGTTGGGTTTTCCACTCGTCGGCCAAGTCCGCGATGCGATCGAGGTAGTCGGCAGGCTTCGTAATCGCCGCGAGTTCGTCCGCTTTTTGCCACCCCCACCGTGTGGATGCGACGGCGGGTGGGTTCGTGATCGGGATGTGAGTTTGTGAACTGGGGATCAGGTAGATCGCCAGGAAGATCACAGCGGCTGTGGCGAAACTCGCTAGCCACGGTGAAATCGTGCGCCGGGATTTTGGGGCCACAGCCAGCGTGACCATCGGTGTGACCAGGGGTTCATCCGAGAACAACTGCGTTTGGAGTTGCTGCAAGCCGTGGGTCACGCGGTCATCGAACTGGGAATACTGGGCGAAGCGTCGGCTCCAGTAAGCCCCACCGTACAGGAACACGTCTTCGGCCAGCGATCGCAACACGCGAGGGTTACCCAACACGGTTTGCAACTGGCGATCGTCGAGCGCCGTCAAACCGCGTTGCCGCACCGGGTCTGTCGTGTCCGCCGATAACGAAACGGCTCGGCTCCGGGCCGTCGGGTGGATCACGGCCAATTCATCCGCCAACCGGCCCGCATCACCCTGGGCGATGATAGTTTCGAGCCAGCGGCGAAGTTCGGCGGGGTCGTCCGGTAATGTCATGGTGAGGTACTTCATATCTCGACCCCCAAACAGCGTTGGAGCTTCTGTTTCGCGTCGTGGAAAATTCGGTGGACCCGTTCGACGGTCAAGTGAATCGTGGCAGCAATGCTGGGGGAATCGAGTCCTTCCAACCGGCTTTGCAAGACCCGCCGTTCGACATCCGGCAACTTCGCCACACAAGTGCGGAACCGTTCCATGTCCGCCGATTCTTCGACATCGTCCAGAACATCGTGATGCCCCGCTGCCGCGATCTGCATCTCTTCGGGCATCGCCACCGGGCGACGTTTGCGCAGTAAATCCACCGCCGCGTTGCGCGTAATCTGCATCACCCACAGACTGAACGGGCTGCCGGGTGGTTTGCACGCGGCACTCTGCCAGACTTTCAGCCACACTTGTTGGGCGACATCATCGGCGGCATGAGGGTCCAGTTTTAGCGTGGCCAACAGCCCGAACACTCTTCGCGCATACCGTTGGTACAGGATTTCAAAGGCACTCCGGTCCGCGCCAACGCGGGCGGCCAACTCGTCATCGGTCGGTGTCATGTTCATGAGTGCTAGCATGAGGAACCGCACCGGCGCCGTCAAGCCGCCAACCGGGTAACGGTGGGTGTGCTTGCCATTTCCTGGCTTTCAACCCCACTGGGGTTGTCCCATTAGCCCAGGGTGAAACCCTGGGGTCTGCCAGCCACAAACCTAACGATTATGACCTCGGTGGGAGTTCCCAGGGTTTCACCCTGGGCTAATGGAACAACCCCCTTGGGGTTGAAAACCAAGAGCCATTCCTGACACGAGCAATCTTCCATGATCTCACCCCCCGCTAACGGATCACCGTTCGATTCCTTCCGAGTTTTCTCCCCTTTTTTTCCGGGGCGGTTACAATTCCGGGAAACTCACCGGAAGATTTCACCGCGTCGCACGTTGACCGGGATGTAAAGTACCACCTGACACGGAGTTGACTCATGCGAATACCGACACTCGGAATTGTGCTAGCCGCACTGTTCTCCACAACCGCACTTCAGGCCCAACAGCCCGTTTCGTTAGAACGGACTTTGGTTCGGGCGGCACCAGCTGTGATGAAGTATTGCCAGGACCACGACTACAAGAACGTCGGCGTGCTGAAGTTCCTGGTGGTCAAGGCCGGGCAGGACAAGATCACGGACAACGTCGGCACGCTGAACCGGACCGTGGCGCGGCAACTGGAAATGGGGCTGATTCTTTCCAACGACCGCAAAAACCCGATCGGCATCATCGACAACGCCAGTGACATCGCTGCTGCCATCCCCGGTGCGAATCACTTGACCAAGGAAGGTTCACTCAAGCTGTTTGACGCGAAGTATCCGCTGGCTTGGGGTCGAGACAAAGTCGCGGTCGATGCCTTCATCACCGGCGTAGTGAACGTGAGCGCGGACCTCAAGACGTTGAAGATCAAGCTGATTGCCCTCGACAAAAAGACGAACAAGCTCGAACCGATCGGCGCCGATCTCGTGGCCGCGAACGACCCGCGCAAGTTGTCCGAGATGGGCGAGAGCTTCACACGCGGTGCCTTCGATGATGGCAACCTTGAACCGAAGAACGACGCGGACCGCACCAAACAAGAACAAGCCGTGATCGAAAAAGCCGCCCAAGTGAAGACCGAAACCGCGAAGAACCCGGCGGAGGACACGGCCGCCCCGGTTAAGCTCGAAGTGCAATACGATGGCAAACCCGTTGCCGTGGAAGTGAAAGACGGCAAGGCGTTCCTGCCCGAAGCCACCGAGGGGCAAAAGGTCACGCTGATTCTGAAGCGGAACACCCCGACCGGCAACTTCGCCTGCGTCCTGAAGGTCAACGGCGAAAACACCCTGTTCCGTCAGAAGTTGCCCGACTTGCAATGCCGCAAGTGGCTGGTGTTCGCCGAGGACAAAGCACCCCTGGGGATCACTGGGTTTCAGAAAGATGACAACGTGACCGAAGTGTTCCGCGTCCTCTCACGAACCGAATCGAAGGCCCGCGAAATCGACTACGGCACGGATGTGGGGACCATCACCCTGACGGTGTTCCCCGAACTCAAAGGCAAGCCGGTTCGGGCGGACCTCACGGTCCCCGAGAACCAAAACACCAAGGTGCTTGAACAAGCCAAACTACCGGACACCAAGCCCGATAACTTTGACGCCCTCACAGCTCAACTGCTTAACGACGCCAACTCCGATCGTGGGTCGGGTGGTCTAATCGTGCAAGGCGAGAAAGCGGCGAGCAAAATTCAGGTCGTCAAGTTCGTCAGTGACCCCACCCCCGTGATGAGTTTGACGATCACGTACTACAAGAAGTAACGGAACAAGAGGCTTGGTTAGCCCGACGCGCTGGCGAGGGGTTTC
>JAYSXU010000323.1:0-1612 GCA_043716965.1 Fimbriiglobus sp. | reverse complement strand
TAAGGGTAACGGACCTTCGGCCCGCAACCCTGGGCTAATCGAACAACCCCCTTGGGTTGGGAACTCGCCATCGGTCACGACCTGATTTTGCTACACTATCGTCATGAAAAGCCTCGCTGTTTTTTGTGGTTCGCAATTCGGCACCAACCCGCTTCATACTGAACTGGCACGGACCTTGGGCACCGAAATGGCGCAGCGCGACCTCACGCTAGTTTACGGCGGCGGGCGGGTGGGGTTGATGGGCGTCATCGCAACGGCGGTGATGACGGGTGGTGGCAAAGTGATTGGGGTCATTCCCCAGGCGCTGGCGGAGAAGGAAATCGCGTTTGAAGGCGCGACCGAACTGATTGTCGTCGGCACGATGCACCAGCGCAAAGCAATCATGGCCGACAAAGCCGATGCCTTCGTGGCGCTCCCCGGCGGCTACGGTACCTGCGACGAACTCTTCGAGATTCTCACCTGGGCACAGATCGGCATCCACGCCAAGCCGATCGTGCTGCTCAACGTCGCGGGGTTCTACAACCCACTCCTGACGATGGTCGATCACATGACCACCGAAGGCTTCATCCGCCCGCAACACCGCTCACTTCTGCAAAGTGTCAACACGCTGCCCGAACTGTTCGCCAAGCTCGAACAAGTGCCGCGTAGCGAGCCGACCGAGAAGTGGGCGATGCCGAACGAACGGTAAAAAATGTGACCCGTGCTATTGTGTTTGGGATTTCGTGGATTGCTGACCACGTTAGTGGTCATGGAATGTAGCCAGGGGTGGAGCGTTTCGCGCAACCCCTGGAACCGGAGACCCCAACACTCGACTGCCCTGAAGGGGCAGCGGAGTCCTTCGCCCCTTCAGGGCGACTTCGGAGGGAGTCATAGTCCACGGGTTGCGCTTCGCTCCACCCGTGGCTACAACCCGGTGCCCCTTCAGGGCACAAAACCAGTTTTTACGAGTCATCGGAAGCAAAATGTTGTGGTCGATCAGTTGCACTGTTGAATCCGGATCATGACCGCATCACCCACAACTGAATGGCCGTTGCGTGACCCGGTGCGAGGGCAGCGGAACCTGGATGCGTTGCGAACGCACCTTGGGGCGGATCGGTTCGTGGCGTTGTTGGTGCCGTTGGGGAAGTGGTTGCCGATGACGGCGGACCCGGATTTGGCGCTCAACAATCTTGAACGGCTGTTCGCCCAACCGGCGGGGCGGCAGCAACTGTCCGTGTTGCTCGACCCGCGCGGTCGTGGGCTGGAATCGCTACTGCAGTTGCTCGCCACGTCGCAGTTTTTTGCGGACACGTTGGTGGCTTATCCCGAAGCGTTTGAGGTCGTTTACTCCGCCCCGAAGCCGACGCCGTCCACGGCGGAACTGGTTCATCAGTTGAAAGCCGATGTGGATGCGATGTACGACGATTCGGGCGTGCTGCGGGCGTTTCGGCGGTTCCGGCACTTGCAGATGTTGCGCATCGGCGTGAACGATGTGCTGCGGGATCGACCGCTCGAAGAAGTCACCCGCGAACTGTCCCGCGTCGCGGATGCCAGTGTCGAAGTCGCCATGCAAACCGCACTGCGTAGCACCAGCAAGAAGTACGGCCAACCGATGATTGGCGTCGGTCAGCCG
>JAYSXU010000322.1:0-1612 GCA_043716965.1 Fimbriiglobus sp. | reverse complement strand
CGAGTTTGATCCAGAGTTGGCGTGTATCCACCACTTCGTAAAGAATCCGGGCGCTATCCACCACTTCACCCGCCACGACATCCCGTGATACGATCACGCCGTCCATCGGGGCGATCAGGGGCAGGAGGTTGGACGTGGTGTTCTGGCGATCCGGTGCTTGGGCGATCTCGGTCGGAATCGCCAAGAAGTGCAGCTTGGCTTTGAGCTGGTCGGGTGTCACGTTCTGGAGGTCCACTTCTCGGAGTGGAAGTCCCAAATTCACTAGCCCTTGGCGGGCAGCATCGACACGAATCTCAATTTCCTTGACCGCAGATTCGACTTCACGAAGCCGCGATTCTTGGATCACTCCTTCGGAATTCTTGACACTGGCTAGCAACTTCAACTTCAGTTGAAGGAGGCCAAACGCCTGGACTAGCTCCGCCTTCGTCTTGCCGACTTCGGCGGCATCAATGAGCGCGAGTACGTCACCTTGCTTCACCGGCTCGCCGAGGTGTTTGAAGGCGCGCCAAACGCTGCCGGGCAACCGGCTGGCGAGGTGGACGACCCGCGTCGGGTCGTAACTGATTTCACCGGGCGCGGAGATGAACTCCAGGGCCGGGGCCATGCCAACAGGTTGGACGGCGATGCCCGCTTTCTCAACGTCTTGGTTGCTGGTGAACTGAATCAACCGCTGGTGGCTTTTACAGATCGGGTTGTTTTCCGAACGCGCTGTGAAGTTCAGCGCCCGTTTCGCTCTCTCCAAGTCCGTATCGGTGACCGCAACTGCAACAGATAGTTGCACCAGTTCCGGGTGGCACAACGTGCATTCGGGAATGCCGTGATTTTTACACCAGCCCCACGACTTCACCTCGGGTGCCAGTTCGGGTTTGCAGATGACGCAAATGGATTCCGGAACGTGATGCTCCTTGCACCAATCATCGGCTTCTTCGACTTCGCCGTTCAGTTGCGAAAACTTCGGGACTTTCCACTCGTTGTGGTGGCCCCACCACCCCACGCCACCGGCCAAAAGCAACACAACGACAGTGGGGATACCCGACACGACAAATCGTATCGTGGCAATCAACCCATTCCGAACAGGCTGGGCGGAACGAAGCCGTTGGGGTTGCGACGTTGGCGCTTCTAGTACGATGACATCGTTGAAAGTCTTCTGCACGCGACTCATCCTTTCAACTTCGTGATGGGATTGCCAAGTAACCCTGTAGCAAAATCTCAATCTCAATAGTATACCGAGTCTGGCTCGTCACATTGCAGGGGGTTTGAACGGATCAGCCGATTTGGGAAACTTCGTAGGCCACAGAATGTGACATTTTCGGTGCGACAAGCTCAGGTAATGCGGGCCACCACACTTCGATTCGACAACCGATTCCGTTGGCATCACTGACGTGAACACGACCCTGAAAGGCTTCGGCAATCCGGCGGACGATCGCTAGCCCAAGTCCGATGCCGGGCACTCCGGTACGGCGAGCTGTCGGACTGCGAAAAAACGGGTCGAAGGCATGGGGCCGATCGCTGATCGCAATCCCCGGCCCGCAATCCGCAACGGTCATCACAATGCCTACGTGGTCCCGTGCAACCTTAATGGTCACGACACTATCACTGGGGCTGTACTTGA
>JAYSXU010000321.1:0-1612 GCA_043716965.1 Fimbriiglobus sp. | reverse complement strand
GAACTCACGATTTTGTCATATTCACGCCGTTGTTCTCTCATAACCTATTAACCCACCCTACGACTATACTTAAGTAGAAGACTTTAGTCAGTTTCAAGGAGTTCTTGCCATGCTTGCGAAAGTTGCAAACCGCCGGTTGTCGTCCCGTCAACGCGGGGGGTTCACCCTCCTCGAAGTCCTTGTCGTCACAGCCATCCTGGTCATCCTGGCCGGACTCGCCACGTTTGCGACGGTCAGCTACTTGGAAAAAGCCCACGTCAGTGAAGCCAAACTGAAGATGTCGAAGATCGAATCGGCCATCAATGCCTATCAGGTCAGCAACGACGGCAATTGGCCAACTTCGCTGAACGATTTGATCACCCCCCCAGACGGTCGTCCGCTTTTGGTCGGTGGTCAAGCCGCGATCACTGATCCGTGGGGTAAGCCGTTTCAGTTCTCAATCGGACAGGATAATTTTGGCGCCACTCGCGCGCTCGTGACCACCACTGATGAGAAGGGGATGACGATTCAATGGCCCGAGAGATAACTCAGTGATGCTGGCTGTGTGCGTTCGGTTCCCGTTCGGAGGTCTCGCCCATGACGACTCGGAAGTGCCCTCGCTCTCGTGCGGGCTACACGTTGATGGAAGTCCTGGTCGTCCTGGCAATCTTGATTGTTCTCGGCGCCGTTCTGGCTCCGACGTTCAACAGTTTTAGCCGCGACACCAAAGTCAAAGCGGCCACCGATACGGTCATGGCGCGAATCGCTGATGCACGGGCGTCCGCCATCGAACGGGGTCTCCCCTATCGTTTAGCACTGTCCGAAGACGGCCTGCACATCCGCATCGCTCCGGACGACCAAGCTTATGCCAATCAAACGGTAACGACTGACGATGACGATCATCCCCTCGTTGCGGAAACTGACTTCCCGAAAGACGTCAAAGTTCAGCACCTGATGGATGACGACTTTCAAGAAGTGAAAGACCAAGCCGGGTGGATTCGGGTCGCCACGTTCCTGCCCGATGGCACCTGTCGGGAAGATTTAGCAGTGATCCAAGTTCGGGAACCAGGCGTGTACCCGATTCTGATTCGCATCCGGGGCCTTACGGGTGCGGCAACCACCAGCCACGGCACCATGCAAGGAAACAATCGGTGATTGCACACACCCAACGAACTCCTGGTCGCCTGCGGTCGATTCATCGGCCCGGACTTTCGTTGTTGGAAGTGCTCGTCTCGTTGGCCATTTTCTTACTCTCTCTGGTCGCCATCGCCAGTCTGGTCGATTTCGGCAGCGAACGAGCAATGGCAGCGGCCATGCAAACCGCCGGCGTCCGGTTAGCACAATCCAAATTAGCGGAAGTGGAAGCCGGGGTGATTAGTGCCAGCACTTCGGACAACGGCATGTTTGAAGATGAACCGGAGTGGAATTACGCCGTCGAACCGGGGGCCGCCACGATCCCGAACGTCTACCCCGTGACAGTGCGAGTCTGGCGAGAAGTGGCCGGTCGGCAGTACGAAGTGGTTCTGACGCAAATGATCTACGACCCCGCTCAGATGGGCAAAGCCGCTGCCGCAACGCCGCCAACCGCAACGACATCCACGACCGGGAGCGGACAATGAAACGACGTTCACCA
>JAYSXU010000033.1:0-6482 GCA_043716965.1 Fimbriiglobus sp. | reverse complement strand
CAACAGCACGAGCAAGACCACACCAATCGGGAAGAGCGTCCGCATCTTGATGAACCATACGCACAAGGAAAACGCGACTCCACACAAGATACCCGGTGCGGTAGACGGAAGCGAGACGGGACTTCGGATGTCGTTGGATTTTGGCGAACCGGCTGTTTAACCTGTTGGGTGATCTGCCACGCGCGCAGGTGAACGGATACCACTCAGGGGGCAAACTTCGCCGGTTCGCTCTACCACTCGGCACTTTTCTGCTTGCTTCACGCGCGGGTTGCGGCTACTCTGATAACACTGCTAGACAATCTAGTTATTATTCCACCGACTTTGCTGCCCGCCGAGGACTTTCCGATGCTGACTCTTCTCGGTGAACCAACACGGTATTGCGACGGGATCACGCGACGTTCGTCGTTGAAAATCGGGGCGTTCGCGTTCGGCGCGACGACGCTGACGCTGGCGGACATTCATCGCAGTGAGGCGGCGGCGAAGAAGCAAGACCCGGCGTTCTCGCCGACGCAGCACAAGGCGGTCATCAACATTTTCTTGGGCGGCGGGCCGCCGCACCAGGACATGTTCGATTTGAAAATAGACGCTCCCGCCGAAATTCGCGGCGAGTTCCGTCCGATTAACACCAACGTCCCCGGCATCGAGATTTGCGAAGTCTTCCCGCGCATCGCCCAGATGATGGACAAGTTCGCCATCATCCGCTCGATCGTCGGGGCGAAGGGTGGCCACGACGGTTACCAATGCACCACGGGGTTTCCACATTCGTCGCTGGCCACACTTGGCGGGCGGCCCAGCATCGGGGCGGTACTAACGAAGTTGCATGGCCCCGTCGATCCGTCCGTGCCGCCGTTCGTCGGGCTGTCCGAGAAGACTCAGCACATCGAGTGGAGCGATCCGGGGCAAACCGGGTTCCTGGGTAGCACGTACTCCGCGTTCCGCCCGAGCGGCCCGGACCTGGCGAACATGAAGCTGAACGGGATGAACCAGTCGCACCTGACCGACCGCAAGGCGCTGCTGTCCGGGTTTGACTCGCTCCGCAAAGAACTCGACGCGAACGGCTCCCTGATCGGGATGGACGCCCACACCGAACGGGCGATGAACGTGCTGTTGTCCAGCCGCCTGATCGAAGCCCTCGACCTGTCGAAGGAAGACCCCCGCATCCGCGACCGCTACGGCGACGGCAAGCCGTACAAGTACCAGTTCGACGGCGCCCCGACATCGAACGACCAACTGCTGATGGCCCGGCGGCTCGTCGAGGCCGGCGCCCGTTGCGTGACCCTGAGCTACGGTCGTTGGGACAGCCACAACAAAAACTTCGACCTCGTCCGCGACCACGGCGGCAAGCTCGACCAAGCCCTCTCGGCCCTGATCTGGGACTTGGAACGGCTGGACATGCTGGACAACGTGACGGTGATCGTCTGGGGCGAGTTCGGTCGCACCCCGCGCATCAACAAGGAAGCGGGCCGCGATCACTGGCCGCAAGTCAGTTGCGCGCTGCTGGCGGGCGGCGGGCTGAAGACGGGCCAAGTCATCGGCAGCACGAACCGCCTCGGCGAGTTCGCCAAGGACCGCCCGATCGAGTTCAACGACGTGTTCGCCACCCTGTACAAGTCCCTCGGCCTCGACCCCGAAACCACCAGCGTCACCGACCCCACGGGCCGCCCGCAATTCGTCACTGACGGCAAACCGGTCCGCGAACTGGTGTGAGCGTCATCATGAACGATCCGATTGTGGACGAAGTGCGGCGAATTCGTGACGAACACGCCGCCCGCTTCAATTACGATTTGCACGCCATTTTACTAGACATTAAGAAGCGAGAAAAAAAGAGCGGCCTCGTCTTTGTTGACGGTGTAGCCCGTCAGCTTATGCCAAACCTGCCGCTGCCAGCCGAGCCGACCATTGTGGATTCCGGAAGTTCTGAGGTCACTCAGGTCGGCCAGTTGTGATAAAGTTTGAGTTTTCGATTTTCAGTTGTTCCGTGTTGGGCACAACAGATAATCGAAAAGAACATAGATAATTCTTTTCACTATTGGTTCGGCTGCCGAGGGCGCACGAATGGGCGACGCTCAAGCACCCTCTCAGACATCCTCGGACCGGCCGACCACGCTGGGTGGGTGGGTGCTGGTCGAGTTGGTCCGTCTGGTCGCCATCCTGACCCTCGTCGGGTGTGCCTGCGGTCTGGTGTGGGCGGTCCCGCTGGCCTGGGAGGGGCGTCCGCAGACATGGTGGGGGTGGGTCTTGCTCGTCGGCGGGTTGGTGTTCGGGTCAGCCCGCATACTGCTCGGCGGTCGCCCGCCGGGGGCTTCGGGCACAAGTCAGGCTGAATCAGGCGCCTCAGGTGACCGGCCCCAGAGCCGGGCCGACACTTGAGCTAGGTGGTTATGCGGCAAGAGGGCTTTCAAAGTGACTCGTTTTTGGACATGTCATTGGCAGTTCCGCTACTGGCGACCCGACGTGAACAACGAAGGGGAGCCGGTATGCTCATCTGGCAGCAATAACTTCCATAAGCGAGACGTGTCTGTCGGTGACTTTGTCTACATCGTGTCTCTAAGCGAGGGGTATCTGTATCTCGGCGGTCGGATGATCGTAGAGGAAATTATTTCCCGCCAGGAAGCGGTTCGACGCTGGAAAGATGACAACTTGTATGACGCCGAGGAGTGGATCGTAGGCCCGGAGGAATCCGGTACATTGCTCAACCTTAAACGCCGCCTAGCCCCCGCCCTGACGAAGCAACTCCGCTTCGAGTCGAAAAAAGGACTGAAAGCACCGTACTTCGTCTCGGACACTACCAAGTTGGACAACCAAACGACCCGAGGTGTCCGCGAACTGACACGCGAATCTGCCACTATACTGGATCGCATCATTGCGGTCACCGATCAGTTACCTAGGTCGGGTGAGGTCGTCGATGTCACAGAGGAATTGCTTAGAATTGACCAGTCTGTGGACCGGGTCGATGTCTCGATTTCCCGCATTGTGAGGGATACCGAACTCACCAAGCGAATTAAGCAACTACACAATTTTGAGTGCCAACTCTGCGGCTATGCGATTATCTTGCCTGATGGCTCACGGTACGCCGAGGGGCACCATATCCAGCCGCTAGGCACGCCACACAACGGACCGGATAGGGACGACAACGTCCTCTGCCTTTGCCCGAACCATCACGCGGCATGCGATCTTGGTGCCATCCCGCTTACGGAATCTGAATTACGTCGCGTCGATGGACACACCATCGGGCAGCGATTTATCGACTATCACAACCGCACTGTGTACCGTGGCAACAGTCCGGCCTCGCCGCAAACCGGCTTTACGAGTGAAAGTGTTCCGTTTGCCGAGTGCAGACCATTTGTGTCCAGGCATTTTGTCTTCAGGCTGAAGGCCTGGCAGAACATAGCGACTCCCACCGAACAAACGGCTGCGCCTGCTCCCTTCAGGCTCTGATGTCGGGCCTCGCAAAGCCTCGACCACGACCTACAAATCCCGCAACCAGTTGGCTGACAGAAACGTGTGCCGCACCCGTTAACTTGTTTTCGGTCCCAGGCTTCTTGATGCGACCGCGCATAGGGGTTACACTGTTGTCATGATCCTCATCACATTTCCGAATATCGAATCGAAACGGGCGGCGTTGAGCAGTCTTGCGGGTCGGTTCAGCTTCAAGAGTTGGGCGAACGGCGAGATGTTCGTGCCCGAAGACGCGCTGGCGTTTCTCGCGGTGCAGGGCATCGCGTTCACTGTCGTAGGGCCGGCAACTTATGATCGGTTTGTTCCATCAATTTCGCTGTAGAATCAGCCATCACGTTGACCGTTTTCACCGTGCCGCACTTCAGCATCCGACCACTGATCCGCCTGTAATACATCCCCGCCGATTCCGTTTTGCCACACATCCTGCTGTTTCCCTCCGGCGCGGATGCGATAACCTGACAGAAACGCTCCTTCGTTTCTGCCACGGGTTTTGTCGATGCCGCAACTGACGATTAACGACGAGTCACGTCACTTCCTCGATCCGCTCACGGTGGCGGACTTGTTGCGGCAATTGGCCAAAGACCCGGCGAAGCTGGCCGTTGAGGTGAACGGTCAGGTGGTGTCGCGTGGGCTGCATTCCTTGACGGTGCTGAAGGACGGGGACGGGGTCGAGATCGTGACCCTCGTGGGCGGGGGGCAGCCGGAGGTGGACGGGCCGCTGAAAGTCGGCGGGTTCACGTTTCAATCGCGGTTGTTCACCGGGACCGGGAAGTACACCAGCTACCCGCTCATGGGCCAGTGCATGGCGGCGAGCGGGTGCGAGGTCACGACCGTGGCGGTGCGGCGGGAACGGCTGTTCGACAAGGACGGCCAAAGCCTGCTCGATTTCCTCGACTTGCAGAAGCTGACGATCCTGCCGAACACCGCCGGGTGCTTCAGTGCGGAGGACGCGGTCCGCCACGCCCGGCTCGCCCGCGAACTGCTGACGAACCTGAACAACCCCGGCAAGGACTGGGTGAAGCTGGAGTGCCTGGCGGACAAAAAGACGCTGCTCCCCGACCCGATCGACACGTTGAAGGCGACCGAACAACTCGTAAGCGAGGGCTTCCAGGTCCTCGTGTACACCAGCGACGACCCGGTGTTGGCGAAGCGGTTGAAGGAAGCCGGGGCCGCGAGCGTGATGCCCGCCGGCAGCCCGATCGGCAGCGGCCAGGGCATCCTGAACCCGAACAACATTCGCATCATTCTGGAATACCTGAAGGACGGCGACCCCGATTACCCGGTGATCGTCGATGCCGGCGTCGGCACGGCCAGCGATGTCGCGGTGGCAATGGAACTCGGCTGCGACGGCGTCCTGCTGAACACCGCCATCGCCAGCGCCCAAGACCCGTTGCGAATGGCCCACGCGATGCGGCACGCCATCGAAGCCGGGCGACTGGCGTACCTCGCGGGCCGCATCCCGAAGAAACTCTACGCCAACGCCAGCAGCCCCACCGAGGGATTGATTCGCCCCAACGTCAAGTGACGCGATCCGTCATTTCTGACTATGAATGAGGTGAAGCCCAATCGCAACCACCGCTACAGGATTTCAAGCGGGCCGGTGTGCTGCGATTCGGGGAATGCGAAGGTTGAAGTAATGTTCACGGACGTTTCCGAACTCATCGCAGTGAACCCGCCTAGCCTGGATGCGGGCGTCGTGGTGTGCGATTTGGACGGCGATGGCGTGACGGAGTTGGTGATTGCCGGGTCGCCGGGGCGGGTGTTGAAGCGGGTTCGGGGGGCGATGCGGGAGGTTCCGTTCCCGATGTTCGGGGGCAAGAATCTCGCGTCAATTGGCTTGGCCGCCGCCGATTTAGACGGTGATGGCCGGGAAGAACTCTTCGTCGCCACGGAAGTCGGATCCCATCTTTGGCGGCAACAACCCGACGGTCAGTGGGCGGATTTATTCAGCCGCATGGCGGACGTTGCAGCCACGAAAACCATCGTGGTGATGGACCGCCGTGGCACGGGGCGGTATGGGTTTTTCTTGGCAGGACAGGGGTGGGAGTTCACCGGCACGGGGCGGCTAGTGAACGTTGCACCGTCGCTGAAGCTGGACACCTTGCGCGGCCCGCAATGGGCGGGGATGTTCGTCTCCGATCGCTGTGACTTCATCGCCGATGGCCAACTGTTCAAGAATCTGGGCGACGGCCGGTTCGAGAACGCTTCGGCGGATTACCGTTTGCAAGCCCCGCAAGACTGGACTCATGTGACAGTACTTGATGCCGATTGTGACGGAAGACTCGATCTTTGTGCGACCAGCCGCAACGGAGCACATCGCCTGTTGGTCCGCCAAATTGACGGGACGTTTCGGGACCGGGCCACGCCGGCCTTGGCGATGCCGAGTGCGGTGCGAAGTGTCGTGGTTGCGGACTTCGACAACGACGGGTTTGAAGAACTCTTGTTCCACAACCACGCCGAGCCGAACCGGCTTTTCCGGATGCCTGAATGCCGGTTGCTCGATTGTGGTGCGGCGTCCGAACCGGAAGGCACCGGCACTGCCGCGACGGTTGCGGACTTCGATGGCGATGGGCAACTCGAACTCCTGTTGCTTCACGGCGAATCGGCGGCCCAACCGCTCAGCCTGTTCAAAACCCCGCCGAACGGCAACGGTTGGCTCCGGGTTCAACCGCTCACCCGGTTCGGGTCACCCGCTCGCGGCGCTCGAGTGCGGCTGAAAGCCGGTGGCCGTGAACAACTCCGTGTGAGCGACTCTGCATCTTGCGAACCCGTGGCGCACTTTGGATTGGGTAATGTTGAAACTGTTGATTCGGTGACAATCACGTGGCTGGACGGGGCGACACGAACGCTGACTTCTCCGGCACTTCGGCAGACGCTGCGGGTTGAGTATCCGTTTGGGTGAATGGCCCACGGATTATCATCCGTGGGCTTTGGGGTTCGGTGGGTAAGTTGCAGAAAAAGCAGAAACCCGGTTCCCGAAACCCGATCCCCGATAAAATGGCCGCATGAAACACCTTCCGGAT
>JAYSXU010000320.1:0-4752 GCA_043716965.1 Fimbriiglobus sp. | reverse complement strand
ACGTCAACCGGGCGGCGTTTTGCGCGGGCCAAGTATGCGGCGGCGATTAGCACGACCAGCAAATGCACGGACACGATTTCAAACGGCAGCAGGAACGCCAAGCCGCGTGGCGACGTGGCCGGGTCCGCGACGCCCAGGAACGTCATCCCGAGTGGGCCGACGCCGGGGAGCGGGCCATCGGCGGGGGATGATGGGGGTTGCCCGACACTAAGCGATGTCATCACCAAGAACCCGAACAGTGCCGCCGCGATCGTACCGCCGAGCAACCACTCCATCGACTTGACGCGGTGCCCGGAGAACGGCCCCTGGCTGGTCAGCATCACCCCGAACACGACCAGCACCAGCGTCCCGCCGACGTACACGATCAGTTGCGATGCCCCCAGGAATTCCGCCCCCAACAGGAAGTACAGCAGGCTAATGCCGATGAGCGTGAACAGCAGCCACACCGCCGCCCGCACCACGCTCCGGCTCACGACCACCCCCACCGCACACGCCGCGATGGTGCTCGCAATGATCGCAAACAGAACGACAGGCATCGACATGCGGAGCCACAACCTTCCGGGTGAAATCAACGGCAGTTTCAATGAGTGTATGGCATAAGCCACGCGGCAACAGATTGCAAGCACGAAGTGTAAAGGCGAGCGGCGGGCGTCAGCCCGCCGATTCTGACAAGCCGCACAAGGCAGGTACTACGACAAGGGTTCGATAGCCGTGGCCATCAGGAATAATTACCTCTGCGTCGTGCGGCCTGCCGTTGGCCCCAGCGGGCGTACTCGACGCCGGCGACCAACCCAAGCACGAACCCGATCGGAATACACATGAAGATGTATGGGTAGCTGATCATTCCAGGCACGTTTGCCCGCACCTCCGGAGGCAGATTTCCCACTTCAAACTTGCACCACAACCCACCAGCAAAAAAACCGACAGCCGAACCAGCCATGCCGAAACCGAATCCACTGGCAGGGACTGACGGACCGTGATCGCTATTTGACGTTTCCGCCATGAAATCGGCCTCCTATTCAAGAACCGCCACCCGACAGCATCCGAGCGCACTCCCGCCGGAACCCGACGTAGCCAGCCCCGATTGTCAGCGCGCAGTACGCCGTGATCGTTGCCGGGTGGGCGCCGTGGTGTAGCAGCTTCGGCGTGTCCAGGTGGCGCTCGCCGGTCCACCACGCGACCGCGAGGTACGAGCCGTTCGCCAACAGGCAAAAGTACGCGATGAATCACATCCAGTTTCGCCGCACGAGGAATGCCACCGCGAGCGGAACGAGCGCCCCCAGACTTTCGGCCTGAAAGCGGAGCAATTTGTACCAAAAACGCACCTCCGCATGTGACGCTCACTCAAACCGCACCAAGCAAAATCACTCACCATTTTGGTGAGCTATGAACACCGAGAAGCCAACGTCGCGTGCCGGGGGTTGGTGTATTGCCAATTCCGCAAACAAGTGAATGTTGTCGTTAGCGGAGCAACAGCTTTCGCGCGTAAGAATCACTTCTGCTTTTGTTTAACCTCGCCGAACCAACTGAGCTTGGTGACGATTTGGTCGATTTGCCAGTTGCCGTTGTCGTTTTTCACTTGGAAGTTCACGTCTTGCGTCCCGGTCCAGAATAACTTGAATCCGAACGCCGTTCCGGTCTTCGCTGCGAAGGGTTCTTCCAGGACGACGCTGGGAGCAATCGTCGAGAACTCCCCTGCGAGTGGCTTCAACAAAGCCGTGAACTCCGCCTGGGTCACTTTGCTGCGATAGTTTGGCGAGGTGAGGGCGTAGGCTTCGGAGAACTGCGACTTGGTGACGTTCGACACCCATTGGTCCACGACTTTCTTCGCCCGCCCTTTGTCAGTGTTCTCTTCAGCTTTAACCCGTTGCTCGGCTTGGGTTGCCACTTGCTGTTGCTGCACAGCAACTTGCTGTTGCTTCACAACAACGGCCCGAGCGACGGTCGTGTAGAAGTACACCCCGACTCCTCCACAAATCATCACGATGACAAAAAACACCCCACCCAAGATGAGCAGAATTGTGACCGCCGAAGTGCCGCCGCTTTTCTTCGATGAAGGCCGACGGCGCCGAGGACGATCATCGTCGTCGTCGTCATCGAAGCGTCGCCGCGAACTGGGGCGATCATCAAGGTCATCGTCATCGTCTGATCGCTTTCGAGCCATTGTAGTCACCACCTAACAGGGGTTAAAAAACAAAGCCTGATGATCCATCCAAACGAGAAGCCACCCGCCGTTTTCACGTTGTTGCAAGCCACTTGATGAGGTTCGTGGTTTCTGGCCCAACTGGGTACTTGTGGTCGTCGATTTGCGTCACGGGGACAATGCCGACGTTACTGTTGGTGACGAACGCTTCAGTCACTTCGCTCATCAGACTCAGTGGGATCACTTGCTCGCGGACGATGACGGGGGCGTGGTCGAGGACGTGTTGGCGGACCGTGCCGGGGAGGAACAAGCCGTCACCGAGCGACGGCGTGACCCAGCCGTCTTTCAACCGGAAGAAGATGTTGGCGTGCGCGGCTTCCAGCACGTTGTGATCGGTGTCCAACATCAGCGAAGAATCAAACCCGGCCTTGCCCGCTTCCTGGCCGATCCGCAACCGGCTCGCGTATTGAAACGTCTTCCACGCCAAGTACGGTTGGTCCTTGAACACCGGCGTGAGCAGGCTCTTTAACCGCACCGCAGTCGAAGGAGCGGGACGTAGCGATGCGCTCATCCACACCACCCCGGTATGCCCCGGTCGGCCGGCGGTCACGTTGAGCCGGATCACGACATCTTGCCCGGTCAAAAGCGCCACGTACTCCGCGACTTGCTTGCTGTCCGGTAGTCGCTCCGGTGCAATTTGAATGTCCACGAGCGCGGCGGTTTTCACGAGCCGGGCGATGTGTTCCTTCCACAGCCACGGCACGCCTTTGACCGTCTTCGTCGATTCCCACACGCCCCGCCCGAACAGCAACCCCTCGTCCGCCGGGTCGATGTAAAAGCGTTCGAGTGGCACCACCTTGCCTTCGACCCAAAGCAACGACACGATCCGCAACGCTTCCTGGACAATTTGCGGGTGCAACCCCACTGGGGCCGTGATCCCGCGTTCCTTCAACACCGCAGCAGGGTCACGCAACAGGCGTTCCTTCAATGGCGGTTCTGCCCACCAATACGGGTCTTGGTTTTGTACATTTGTCGCGGCCATGCGGTTCTCCTGTGTCCGAAAGAGTCTTGTTAGCCCGACGCGCGAGCGAGGGGTTCCGGGCAATCCCTCGCTCGCGCGTCGGGCTAACGCAGGCGTAACGAATGCGAATGAGTTAAGCGTTGTACGTCGTACTCGCCGTGTGGCCGCCGCGCCCGGTCCAGTTGGTGTGGAAGAACTGGCCGCGTGGTTTATCGGTCCGCTCGTAGGTGTGGGCGCCGAAGAAGTCGCGTTGCGCTTGGAGCAAGTTCGCGGGGAGTCGGGCCGAACGGTAGCCGTCGTAGTACGACAGCGCCGCAGACATCGCGGGCATCGGGATGCCGCTGGCAATTCCCGCCGAGATTGCCCGCCGCCAGCCCGCTTGTGCGCGGCCCACTTCGGCGGCGAAGTATTGATCGACGAGCAAGTTCGCCAAGTCCGGGCTGCGGTCGAACGCTTCCTTGATTTTGCCCAGGAACGCGCTGCGGATGATGCAACCGCCACGCCACATGAGCGCGACGCCGCCGTTGTTGATGGTCCAACCGCTCTCCTTCGCCATCGCCCGCATCAGGGCGAAGCCCTGGGCGTAGCTCATGATTTTGCTGGCGTACAGGGCCATTTCCACATCGGCGATGAGTTGCTCGCGGTCACCCGTGAAGTGTGGCGTCGGCCCGCCGAGGATTTTGCTCGCGGCGACCCGTTCCTCTTTTTGCGACGACAACGTGCGGGCAAACACCGCTTCGCCGATGAGCGTGAGCGGCACGCCGAGGTCGAGCGCGGAGTTCACGGTCCACTTCCCGGTGCCCTTTTGCCCCGCCGTGTCCAGGATCAAATCGACCATCGGTTTGCCCGTCTCCGGATCGACGAACCCGAAGATGTCGCGGGTGATTTCGATGAGGTAGCTGTCGAGCGCCCCGGTGTTCCACTTGCCGTAGACCTTCGCCAACTCCACCGCGTTCAACCCGAGCAACCCGGCGAGCAACTGATACGATTCGCAAATGAGTTGAATATCACCGTACTCGATGCCGTTGTGAACCATCTTCACGAAGTGCCCGGCGCCTTCCTGCCCGACCCAATCGCAACACGGCACGTTGCCGTCCACCTTCGCGCTAATCGCCTGGAAGATCGGCTTGACGTGCGGCCACGCATCCGGGTTGCCGCCCGGCATGATCGACGGCCCCTTCAACGCCCCCTCTTCCCCGCCGCTGACGCCGGTGCCGACGAACAACAGCTTCTTGGCGAGCAGTTCTTTCGTGCGCCGCGTACTGTCCGAGAAGTTCGAGTTGCCACCATCAATAATGATGTCGCCCGGTTCCAGCAACGGTACAAGTTGTTCAATCACAGCATCGACCGGCTTGCCCGCTTGCACCATCAGCATGACCTTACGCGGCTTCTTCAACGCCGCCACCAACTCCGGCAACGTGTGCGTGCCAACGAGCTTCTTCCCCTTGCCCCGCCCGCCGATAAACTCGTCCACCTTACTCGTGGTCCGGTTATAAACCGCCACGGTGTACCCGTGCGATTCCATGTTCAAAATGAGGTTCTCCCCCATCACCGCGAGGCCAATCAACCCAATGTCTGCGGTAGCCAT
>JAYSXU010000319.1:0-4761 GCA_043716965.1 Fimbriiglobus sp. | reverse complement strand
TCTGCCACCCGTCGCGCGGTCGCACTGACCCCGAGCGACGCGGAACGTGGTGCCGGTGCGCGAGGCGGGCGGCCCGAACGACGGCACGGATGTGGCGTGGTTGTTGCTGACGCGTTTGCCGATCGCGACGGCGTCGGCGTTGCCGTTGGTCGTGCCGTATTCTGTGGCACGCGGGGCGGCGGCGATTTTTTTCCGCGTGGGGACGACGGGCTGTCGGGTGGAAGACATTCTGTTGGAAACGGTGTCGCGGTTGAAGACGGTTTTGATGGTGTCTGCGGTCATTGCGTGGCGGATCGTGTCCGTGACGTCTGAGTCGCGGGAGCGCCCGCGTGCGCGTTGCGAGACGGTGTTTTCGGCGCGGGAGTGGCCGATGGTGTGGCGTGTAGTGACGGGCGGGGCGGTGCCGTCGCGTCCGCCGCGGTTGGAGGAGTTCGTGCGTCTGTTGGCACAGTTGGGCGGGTCCAACAATCGAACGGGCGACGGCCCACCCGGACCGCAATCGATCGGGCGGGGCCGGCGTCGTCTCGCCGACTTCCGGATCGCGGAGAACGTCCTCGCCTCCGGGCCAAACCAAGATGTGTGTAAATGACAGGAGAACTCAGCCCAGGGTGAGCCGCTTCGGCGACGCCCTGGGTTGACGAACTCAACCAGCAGCAGCCTGAAAGGTTGCGAGCCGTGAGTCGGGAACGATGGCTGTCAGCCCTTCAGGCTGAGGATTTTTACGGTGACGACCCAGGGCGTCGTCGCCAAGCCTCCTCGCCCTGGGCTGGGTGCTTCCAGGCTTTCAGCCTGAAGACAAAGAATGCCAGTGTCGTGAACAAATTTCTTCCCAACTTCCGTGACGCTCACCCGCGATCGGCTGAGTTCGTAAAATTCTGGCTGCCGCCCGTTGCGGTCGGCGACGGTTCTGTTTAGTGTGTCACCCTGCTTCGACGTTCCTTTCCCACGGTTTTGGAGTTCGGTCATGCTCGTTCGGAAATTCCTCGCACCCCTTGCGATGATCGCGTTGTTCGCCACAACCCCTGCTGCCCAGGCGAATTTCAAACTACATGCGCTGTTCACGGACAACGCCGTGTTGCAACAGGGCCAAGTGATCCCCGTTTGGGGCACGTGCGATGAGGACGAAAAAATTAGCGTGACCCTCGGAACCCAGTCGTCGGACGCCCGTATCGTCGGCAAGCAGTGGGTGGCGTTTTTGAAGGGGCCGTCCGCGGGCGGCCCGTATGAATTGAAAGCCCAAGGCAAGTCGATTTACCACGCCTGTAAAAACGTAATGATCGGCGAGGTGTGGGTTTGCTCGGGGCAATCGAACATGGAGTGGACGGTGAATTCGAGTTTTGAACCGGAGAAAACCAAGAAGAACTCGACGAACCCGAACATCCGCCTCTTCACCGTTAAGAAGCGCACCGCCACGGCCCCGATCACGGATCAAAACGACCTCGGGCACTTCACCAAGTGGGAGGAGTGCGGCCCGGACACCGTCGGCAACTTCTCTGCGGTGGCGTACTTCTTTGGCGCCAATCTGCAGAAGAATTTGCCAGCCAACACGCCGATCGGGTTGATCCACACGTCGTGGGGTGGCACCCCTGCCGAGGCGTGGACTAGCAAAGAATCACTCGATTCCGTGCCGGAACTGAAGTACTACAACGACCGCGCAAAGAAAGCCGCCACCGACACCGAAGCCAGCAAGAAAGCGGTTGGGCCGAACACGCCGTCGTCGCTGTACAACGCGATGCTATACCCCGTCATGCCCTACGCCATTCGCGGCGCGATTTGGTACCAGGGGGAGTCCAACGCCGGGCGGGCGTATGAATACAAGACGCTGTTCACGACGATGATTACGGACTGGCGTAAGAACTGGGATCGCCGCGCCGAACCGCTGTTCAACGACTCACCTTACCCGCAAAGTGATTTCCCGTTCTACGCCGTTCAACTCTCGGCGTGGCACGCTGGTGATGCCGACGGCGTGACGTGGCCGGAGTTACGGGAAGCCCAAACGTTGGCCACAAAAACCCTCAAAAACGTCGGCATGGCCGTGACTACGGACGTCGGCGACTTACTCGACATTCACCCGAAAGACAAGCTCACGGTCGGCACCCGACTGGCGTTGGCCGCCCGTGCCCAAACCTACGGCCAGAAGATCGCCGGCAGCGGGCCGACCTACAAAGAGATGAAGATCGACGGCGAGAAAGTAACGCTGAGCTTCGACAACATCGGCGGCGGGTTGGTCAAAAAGTACGAGATGCTGAACGGCTTCACGATTTGCGGGGAGGACCACTACTTCTACCCGGCCAAGGCCGAGTTGATCGTGAAGGATAACACGATCGTGGTTTCGAGCGACAAGGTCTCGAAGCCGGTCTCGGTCCGCTTCGGCTGGAAGAACTACCCGGTGTTGAACCTTTACAACAAAGACGGGTTACCCGCCGTGCCGTTCCGCACCGACGATTTCCCCTGGACCACAGGCCCGAAGAAGTAACGACAATAGGGGTTGGTGACTATCATCATCGCAGGGGCGGGCATTCGTGCCCGCCCCGATTTTGTTTTTCGAGACGAGGTTCGCCATGTCGGGTCAAGCCGATGTCGTCGTGATTGGTGGCGGGGTGATCGGGACCGCGTGCGCGTACTATTTGGCGAAGGCCGGCAAGCGGGTCACGCTCATCGACCGGCAGCAGTTCGGCGCCGCCTGTTCGCACGGCAACTGCGGGTACGTCTGCCCGAGTCACGTGCTTCCGCTTGCCGCACCCGGCGCCATCGGCAGCACACTGAAAACGCTGTTCCACAAGAACTCGCCGTTGAAAGTCCGCCCCGGCTTCGCGCTTGCCAATGTGGGTTGGTTCCTCAATTTTGCCCGCAAGTGCAATCAACGCGACATGCTCGCTGCGGCAGTGGGCATTCAAGCATTGTTGAACTATTCGCGGACACTGTACGACGACTTACTGACGACGGAAGCCATTGATTGCGAATGGGACACCCACGGCCTGTTGTTCGTCTTCCACACGGCGGCGGCGTTCGAGCATTATTCCGAAGTGAACCATCTGCTCACGGACCAGTTCCAAATGCCAGCGGAACGATACGACCAAAACGCCATCCAGAAGCTCGAACCGGCCCTGAAACAGGGTGCCGCGTCCGGGGGGTGGCTTTATAAATCCGATGCCCAGTTGCGGCCCGATCGGCTGATGAGCGAGTGGCGAACGGTGCTGGAGAAACAAGGCGTGACGATCCACGAGAATTGCGAACTAAAGGGGTTTTCCACGCACGCAGGCGGAGCCAACGCAGTGCAGACGAATCGGGGCGAAGTCCCAGCCACGTCGTTCGTCGTCGCCACCGGCGCGTGGACGCCATTACTGAACACGCACCTGGGCTGCAAAATCCCGATCATCCCCGGCAAGGGCTACTCGCTGACGATGCCGCGACCCAACCTTTGCCCGACCTACCCAATGATCTTTGAAGAACACCGCGTTGCCGTCAGCCCGTTCCGGACCGGCTACCGCATCGGCTCGACGATGGAATTCACCGGATACGACGCCACGATCAACCCGGACCGCCTCAAACTGCTCCGCAACGGAGCGAGGGTCTATCTCCAAGAACCCGAGAGCGAACCGACACAAGAAGAGTGGACCGGCTGGCGCCCCATGATCTACGACGGCAAACCCATCATCGACCGTAGCCCGACCCTGCCCAACGTCGTCATCGCCGCCGGCCACGGGATGCTCGGGCTGTCAATGGCCACCGGCACCGGGAAACTTGTCACAGCGATGCTGACCAACGAGAAGCCACCAATCGTCCTTTCCCACTACTCACTGGCCCGGTTTTGAGTGCAGCTAAATTCTCTGGTGGCAATTAAAGCAATGTTCACCACAGAGGCACAGAGACACCGAGAAATCAAAACACTTTGAATGGATTTCTCGGTGTCTCTGTGCCTTGTGGTGAATTCTGATTCGAGAGGCCCAGAGTTTTTAGCTCCACCCATTGTGAACGGACGTGGATTCAGTGCTTGATCTCAGGTTCGCGCTGAGAATTGGCAGAAATGGATTGAGGCGCCGAAGTCAGACCACGAACGATGTGTCCCACACGGGGGCTGTGGTAGTAGTGAAAGTCGTCCCCGTAACACGACCCGTGCACGTCGTGGATATAGACGCCCAACCGACCCCATTTCCCTTCCACGAGAGTCGTGCCGTCGTCCAGAACAGCGCAGATCATCGCCGTGTGGGTCACGCATTGGCTGCCGTCGCGGTAGATCACCAGATCGTGGACCTGGGCCTGTTTGGTGGTGGTGTAACGGTTCTCGATCAGGATTCGTTCAACGTCCTCTTTGCCAAGACTATACCGCCCGCCCGTGAAGACCCAGCCGTGACAATTCGACACGTCGGTCGCCGGTTGGCGACGGATGATGGTTTCCTTCTGATACATCGCCGAAAGGTACTGACGTTCCGCCAGAGCGCTGTCGGCAGGGGTGCGCTCCTCAAGTGATTTCGTGAGGCGGAGTGGTGTTCCTGTGTCCGTGACCGCGTGGACCGACGTGTCTTCGACGCCGGGTGAACGATTGAACTGCAATTGAAACAGATCACTCGATTCGTCGTTGAGTGCGATAGTCTGGGCGTCGTAGTGCCAACCGCTTCCCAAAAGTAGGCACAGCCCGACAGTCGCAATACATCCCGACCGGATCGTCGAGTTTGACACCACAGATCGCACCACAGCCAGATTCGAGACGTAGGCACAGCCAACACAAACGAACCCAACTCCGGCAAACCACGGCACCAG
>JAYSXU010000318.1:0-4768 GCA_043716965.1 Fimbriiglobus sp. | reverse complement strand
TGGGGCGGTGGCGGAAGCACGTCTTCGAGGGGATTGGTAAATCGTTGGGTATTGACCTGAAAACGCCGTGGAACAAGCTGTCGAAGGATCATCAACGCTTGATACTTCAAGGCAGCGGGGATACGCACATAATCTGGGAATGGAAGCAACGCGGCGGCAAAGTCTGGAAGCATAGCGGCAAGTGGGAAGGCATCATTCCCCAGCTGATGTCGCAGTTCAAAAAGACCGCCGCCGGGCCGCGGCGGATGCAGCTTGAGAAGTTCATGCGTGTCGTGCGCTGCCCGGCGTGTGGCGGCGAGCGGCTGAACCCCCAAGCCCGTGCGGTCCGCGTTGGCGGCAAAACCTTGGTTGAACTCGGCCGCATGCCGATCGGCGTCGTGGTCCCGTGGTTCGATCAGTTGGAAACGGGACTGACACCAGTTCAACGGCAGATCGCGGGCGAACTGTTGAAAGAGATTCACGCCCGCCTGGGGTTCTTGCTGAATGTCGGGTTGCACTACCTCAGTCTGGATCGTTCTGCCCCAACGCTTTCCGGCGGCGAAGCGCAACGTATTCGACTCGCCGGGCAAATCGGCAGCGGGCTAGTTGGCGTGCTGTACATTCTGGATGAACCCAGCATCGGCTTACACCCGCGTGACAACGAACGCCTGTTGCGAAGCCTCGAACGGCTACGGGATGTCGGCAACACGGTCCTCGTCGTGGAACACGACGAAGACACGATGCGGGCGGCTGATTTTCTCGTGGACTTTGGCCCCGGCCCCGGCATCCGTGGCGGTGAGGTAGTCGCATCGGGCACCCCGGCGGAAGTCTTCGCCAACCCGGCCAGCATCACCGGAAAATACTTAACCGGGGAACTGTCGATCCCCGTTCCCAAGCAGCGTCGTGTCGGCAACGGCAAGCAGTTGCGAATCGTCGGCGCGAAGCACAACAACTTGAAGGACGTGACCGTCGAGATTCCGCTCGGTGTCTTCGTGTGCGTAACGGGTGTGAGTGGGTCGGGCAAAAGTTCCCTCATCAACGACATCCTCAAGGAAGCGCTGGCCGTCCACGTGACTGGTAAGCGCGTCACCGAAGATGAAGAGGTGGACGAGCAACTTCACGAAGTCGGTTCGCACGAAAAAATCGAAGGCACGCAGAACATCGACAAGGTGATCGACATCGACCAGACCGCAATTGGGCGAACGCCGCGATCGAACCCGGCCACGTACATCAAAGTTTGGGACGAGATTCGTTCTTTGTTCGCGGACATGACCGAGGCGAAAGTGCGCGGTTACCAGCCAGGGCGGTTCAGTTTTAACGTCAAGGGTGGGCGGTGCGAAGCCTGCATGGGGAACGGCTCCAATCGCCTGGAAATGGACTTCCTCGCGGACGTGTGGGTGACCTGCAATGTCTGCGAAGGTCGCCGCTTCAACCGCGAGACATTGCAAGTTCATTACCGTGGCAAGAACATTACGGAAGTCCTCAATCTGGAAATTGGCCAAGCGGTCGAACACTTTGAACACCACCCGAAAATCCGCCCAATGTTGCAAACGCTACACGATGTCGGCCTCGATTACCTGAAACTCGGCCAGCCCTCCCCGACCCTTTCCGGGGGCGAAGCACAACGGGTGAAACTCGCTAAAGAACTCTGCCGTCGCGGGACGGGGAAGACGCTTTACATCCTGGATGAACCGACAACCGGCCTGCACTTTGAGGACATTCGCAAACTGCTCGAAGTGCTGCACGGTTTCGTCGAACAAGGCAACACAGTGTTGGTGATTGAACACAATCTCGATGTCATCAAGACCGCCGATTGGATCATCGACATGGGGCCGGAGGGCGGCAGCGGTGGTGGCGAAGTCGTCGTCACGGGCACACCAGAAACCGTGGTGAAGTGCAAGGCCTCCCACACCGGCGTGGCACTTGCTCCGATCTTGAACCCGAAAAAGCTGACGACAAAACAACGCAGCCGACCCGCCAAGAAAAAGGCCGAAACGGAATACATCACCCATCTCGAAGTGCAAGGCGCGAGCCAACACAACCTCAAGAACATCAACGCCCGCATCCCCCGCGACCAGATGACCGTGTTTTGTGGCCCGAGTGGATTCGGCAAGTCGTCGTTGGCGATGGACACGATTTATGCGGAAGGCCAACGCCGCTACATGGAATCGCTGTCGAGTTACGCGCGGCAATTCCTCGGCCAAGTGCAAAAACCGCGCGTCGAACAGATCACCGGACTCTCCCCCGCCATCGCCATCGAACAGAAAACGACCAGCAAAAGTCCACGCTCGACCGTCGGCACCATCACGGAAATCTACGACTACCTGCGGATTGTCTACGCCCGCCTCGGGGAGCGATTCTGCCCGAAGTGCCAAGTGCCGATGGGGACGCAAACCGCCGACCAGATCATCGAAAAAATCCTGGCCCTTCCCGAAGGAACGAAGCTCTACGTGATGGCACCAATCGAACGCAAAGGCCAGGAAAAGTACGAAGCGATCTGGGACGAAATCCGCCGCTCGGGATTCGTGCGGATGCGGGTGGACTCCAAGTCGTACAACCTCGACGAACCGCCTGCCATCGACCATCGCCGCAAACACAAAGTTGAAGTCGTCGTCGATCGCAACGTCGTGAAACCGGGCACCCGAACCCGCATTGCGGAGGCGATCGAACAAGCCCTCGAACTGGGCCAAGGCGTCGTGCATCTGGCGTATGTCGAGAACGACAAGGATGAAACCCAATGGCGTGTGGACCGCTTCTCGCGGCATCTTGCCTGTACATCCTGTGGCAAGAGTTACGAGGTTCTGAACCCGCACAATTACTCGTTCAACAGTTCGCTCGGCTGGTGCCAAACGTGTGAAGGGCTGGGGTTCCAACGCGGCGCCAACGTCAACTTGCTGATCGGTGACGGTGCGTTGTCACTGCGAAACGGCGCGATCACCGCGTGGCCAGACTTGAACGCCAAAAGCGCGTTTCTGCCGTTCGCGGAGGCACTGGCCAAGCACGTGGGTTTCAGCCTGGATACGCCCTACGACCAGCTTGACGGGAAACAGCAACGGGCCGTTCTACAAGGGACCGGGGACGACTTCATTCCGCTGACCCGTGACACCAAAACTTCGAGCATCCAGTTCCAATACAAGGGCCTGTTCCCGGCCATTGATGAAGCAAGCCGGGTGAGCTTTGTTTACCGAATGAAGCTCGAACACCTTGTCGATGAGATCCCCTGCTCCGCGTGTCACGGCTCACGTTTACGACCGGATGCGGCGGCAACGCGGTTCCACGGCTTGACCCTGGGGGAACTGTGTCACAAGCCGTTGGGTGACTCGTTACAACTGTTCGAGAAACTGAAACTCACCAAGCGCGACAAAGACGTGATCGGCGAGGTACTTCGGGAAATTATTAACCGCTCGAAGTTCCTAGTTGACGTTGGTCTGGATTACCTCAGTCTCGACCGGACAGGCCCGACGTTGTCCGGTGGCGAAGCCCAGCGAATCCGGTTGGCGTCGCAGATTGGCAGCGGGTTGACCGGCGTTCTGTACGTCCTCGACGAACCAACGATTGGTCTGCACCCACGCGACAACGCCCGGTTACTGGTGGCCCTGCATCGCTTACGCGACCTCGGCAACACCCTACTCCTTGTGGAACACGATCGTGAGGTGATTTCGGCGGCGGATTATCTGCTCGACTTCGGCCCCGGAGCCGGTGACCAAGGCGGTGAAGTGACGGCGGATGGTTCGCCCAAGCAAATCGAAAAATCGAAATCGTCGCTCACCGGGAAGTACCTTTCCGGCAAGTTGTCGATTCCGATCCCATCGAACCGACGGATGCAGGCAATCGGCATCCTGCAATCGGAGCCGACCGTTGACACTGTCACCGCATTGTCACCGCTGGGGACGGCGCTCAGCATTATCGGCGCTCGACAACACAACTTGCGCAACGTCGATGTTCACATTCCGCTCGGCGTGTTGGTTGCGGTGACGGGGGTCAGCGGGTCGGGGAAAAGCTCGCTCGTGAACGAGGTGCTGTACAACACACTCGCGCGAAAACTGCACCGGGCACAGACGCCTGGTGCCGCCCATGATGAAGTTCGCGGGTTGGAAAACATCGACAAGATCATCAACGTCGATCAAGACCCGATCGGCAACTCCCCGTCGTCGAACCCCGCAACCTACACGGGCGTGTTCGACTTGATCCGCGAACTTTACACCCGTTTGCCAGAGTCCAAAGTGCGCGGGTACACGGCGCGCCGATTCAGTTTCAACCAGAAGGGTGGCCGGTGCGAAGCCTGCGAAGGAAATGGCCAGAAGAAGATCGAGATGCACTTCCTGCCAGATGTGTGGGTGGAATGTGACACCTGCAACGGCAGCCGGTACAACACGGAAACCCTTGCCGTGCAATACCATAGCAAGTCGATCAGCGACGTGCTGAACATGCGGGTGAACGATGCCCTGGCCCTCTTCAACAACATCCCAAAAATCCGCGTCATCTTGCAAACGCTCTCGGATGTCGGCCTTGGCTATATGGCACTTGGTCAACCTGCTCCGACGATGTCTGGTGGGGAAGCCCAACGGGTGAAACTCGCTGCCGAACTCGCCCGCCCTAGCACCGGCAAGACGCTGTATCTACTCGATGAACCGACGACCGGGTTGCACTTCGACGACGTTCGTAAACTGCTGGACGTATTGCAACGGCTGGTCGATCTCGGCAATACGGTCCTCGTGGTGGAGCATAATCTTGATGTCATCAAAACGGCGGATTGGATCATCGACATGGGGCCGGAAGCCGGCATCGG
>JAYSXU010000317.1:0-1620 GCA_043716965.1 Fimbriiglobus sp. | reverse complement strand
AGAACGCCTTCACCGAAGCCGGTCGCGCCAACACGAGCCGCAACGCCGTCGGGCGGGCACTCGGGGGGAGGTCTTTCAACTTCGCCACGACCGTTGCTCCGATCGACTTCGCATTGGAGCCACCGAGAGCTTCCAGAATGCCGGCCGCCAGTTGTGGCGTCGTCTGGTTGGTGATTGTGCCCAACAATGATGCGGCAGTCGCATCGTCGTCGTTCCGCAATTCGACGACTTGTTTCGCGGCGTCGAGGCGGTCGGATTCTTTGGCTTTCTCGTTCAGAACAGTGGCGAGTAAACCCTTGGACAACTCCGTGAGTTGGGTATCAAGGCCCTTCATGCCCCAGGTGCTGGCGAGTTTCAACAGCTTGCCGCGGGATGTGCCGGGGATTTTGCCTAGCACTTCGGCCAGCTTCTTTTCATTCTCCGGCGTCACGTCCAGAGCCTTCCCACTCGGCCAGCCACGAGTGATCCCGGTCACGATCGCGTTTGTCGCGGCGCCTTGATCAGTGACTTGGGCCAACACGTCGCAAACCGTCGCCGGGGCGTTGGCAGCAAACGTGGCTGCAATCCGTTCGACGGCGATGACCGTAGACGGCGACCAAGTGCCTTTGTGCGTTCGCAATTCTAGCAACACCTTCTCGCCGTGGGCCGCTGCCGCGATGGTGACCCCGTCCGTCAGCGTTTTGTCGGTGAGGGTGTTCAACGCGATCAGTTGTTTGCTGAGCGCCATCCCGACTGTGTCCGACGTGGGTTGATCGGCCAATGCTAGCAGAGCCGCGAGGCGCACCGATTCGTCGGGGTCGTGAAGGAGATTCGCATCAAGGATGGCCGCAACGCTCGCTTCGCCCTTCGGCAAGGTTTGGGCAAACACCCGCCGCACCGATGCTGACGGGGACTTGCCTTGCGAAACGTTCACAGGGCCGGTCGGAGCCAGTGTGGAAATGATCCAACTCGCGTGAACCGCTGCGGGCTGGGCGACCAACTTTTGCAAACTCCCGACCACGTCCGGGTTGTTCCGTTCGACCAACAACCTCTGAGCGTGAGTGCGCCACAGCATGTTCGAGTTGTTAAGGGCTTCGACGAGTTGTTCGGGTTTAGCCTTCGACAGGTCAGGCGACTTTTCCGGCTTGGCCTTGGTGTAAACCACGCGGTAGATGCGACCGTGATTCTTGTCCCGGAGCGGCGTTTCGTAAGCGTTGCCCTTGCCGTTGATGAACCCCTTTGGCACGGGATTATGTTGAACGATGAAGTTGTACCAATCGAGTACCCACATGTTGCCGTCCGGGCCGACTTGGGCATCAATCGGCGCTGCCCATTCGTCCTGGGCCGCAACGAGGTTCCAGCCGTAGCGGGCGACGAAGTCGGCGCCGGTTGGTTGCAGGTTGAAGGTTGCGGTCAGGTGCCCGGTGGGGTCGGAGACGAACGCGGTCTTGTTCCAGTATTCCGGCGGGTAGGTACGGGCAGTGTAAATCGCGCAGTTCGCAGCAGATGTAAACCCGCCGTGCCAGTCCACTTGCCGGACCTTGTCCGTCACCGGGTGAAAGCGATTATCGAGCGCGATCAGCGGCAACACACTCGATGTCAGGCCACGAACCTTTTCGTAGTAGCGGTTCGGGATCGGCA
>JAYSXU010000316.1:0-4790 GCA_043716965.1 Fimbriiglobus sp. | reverse complement strand
GTGGCGAATCACTCCGCCGCCACGCGCGATCCATTCCACGGTTACGCTTTGGGCCTGGAGTTCCTGGGACGTTGAGCGAATGTGTGAAGCACTACCAGCGCGTCCGATGCTGATGCTTGCGGGGTGTTCGCAGAGGATCACCGCACCCGTATTCGGTTCACCGGAGATGTCGTATACCAACCGCCGTTGGAACGCCAACGCGGTCGGCAAATCCAGTGAACCAAGCAGATACGCCTGGACCACGGGTCCAACGGCGGGTGTGGGGCAACTGGTTTCAAGCACGGCGTCGATCCTTTTTTCCTCGTGAAGGAGTATGTTCCTACTCTAGCACGCAACACAACACTGCGAGAACGTGACTTTTTGAAACGAGCGACCTGTCATGGACGTTGAGAAAAATCGGTACTTGCCTGCGCTACTCGCGGTCATCATGACCGTGTTAAACAGTACGAAGCCTGTTGTCGTCGATGACACTGCGTATCTCATGTTTGCTCGGCATCTCGCAACGAATCCACTTCAGCCGTATGATTTCGCGCTTTTTTGGTACTCTGCGCCCCAACCCGCGATGGAAGTTTTACTTCCGCCGGTGCTGCCGTACTGGTTGGCGTGTGGGATCAACCTCCTCAGCGAGCATCTGTTGTTGCTGAAACTGTGGCTGTTTCCGTTCGCTTGGCTCTTTTGCGAATCGGCGGCGTTTCTGTTGCGGCGATTCGCGCGAAGGACAACACGTGATGGAATCGTGTTGCTGGCGTTCTCACCGGCAGTGTTGCCATTATTCAACTTTATGCTGGATGTGCCCGCTGTGGCACTCGGGTTGGCTAGTGTCGCCTGCTTAATTCGTGGCTGCGAAAATCAACGAGTACGTTGGCTGGTCCTGGGTGGAATAGCCGCCGGACTTGCGGCCCAGACGAAATACACGATGATTTCACTCCCCGCCGTGTTGCTGTGGTACGGGTTCACCCAACGCAAAGTCTGGCGCGCCAGTGTTGCGATTGCGATTGGATTATCACTGTTCGTGGCGTGGGAATTTTACGTGACACAAGTTTGTGGTGAGAGCCATTTCTTGCACCACTTGCACGCGCAACAACCAATCGGGGGTGATCTCAGCTTCAGCGAAACGTTACAAAATTGGTGGTCTGAAAAGTCCGAGTTGGCGAAGCCGATGGTTGGCTACCTCGGCGGTCTCGCGGTGGTGTCGGGGTTGTACGCCGGTCGCGCTCTCGGGTTCCCGCGCTGGGTGGTTATCGGCACGGCGATCATTACGGCACTCGGCTTAGTTGCAGTTTGCGTGACGCCTTATTCGGAATCACTATTACTGCGCAATGCGCAAACCGGAACGCCACGGTTGCAACTCTCGGAACTTGTCTTCAACAGTTTGGGAACAGCGGTTGTCGTCACGATTCTACTGACTTGTTTTGCATTGCTCGTTCGTCGCCGGAAGTGGAAAGTCTCGTTGCGGATCAACCGCATGACGTGGTTCTTGGTCGGTTGGTTGGCCATCGAAGTGGGTGCCTACTTTGTGTTGACGCCCTTCCCCGCCGCCCGGCGGGTGATGATGATTGCGATCTTGTTCAGTTTCATCGCCTCGCGGTTGGTCAGCCGGGTGCGCCGTGTGAAACCCAATCAATGGGTTGTGATTTACGGTGTGGTATTCGGGTGTACTATTTTCGCACTCGATTGTTGGGATGCTTGGCCGGAACGACAGCTTGCATACCGGGCATCGGCAACAATCGGCGAACGCGGTCATTATCAGGTTTGGACGCAAGGGCATTGGGGTTGGCAATACTACACGGATCGCCTCGGGATGAAGTTGGTTCACCCTGGCCACACGCTCATTCATCGTGACGATTGGCTCGTGGTTCCGTTGATACCGAACGAGGACGAGGGGTTCTATCGTCCCGATAGTGGGCGACCTAAATTCGTGATGAACTGGGCAGTTCTGGAACCGATCGGGGATCACGTCTGGGACGATCCCTTGCCCTACCAAACCGTGCCAACGCTTTATGGCGGAGTAGTCCCGATTCTCGGTCGAGACCACCCCCGCTTACGAGTGGGTGTTTACCGGGTCGCACAAGATTGGACGCCACAACCATTACCCAAGTAGTTCCCTTTTTAGCGTCGATAAGCGCGGGCGATCGTTAATCGACCGGCGCCGAGTTGATACGACCAAACTTCTTCACCGTCGGGGGCCACTTCGATGATGCGACTCGGGGTCGCATTGGCCTCGACCATCAAGGTGTTACCGTTCGGAAGTCGCTGAATCGACTTCACGTTCCCGATCGCTTTTCTCCAGACGAGTTTGTCTTCTTTCATGCTGTATTCGGCCACTTGGTTCATTTCCGTGACTAGGAGGTTATCGACGCCGACTCGTTCCATGTGGGCTTGGTAATAGGGTGCGCCCACCTTGAGTTTTTTGTTCGGAATCTCAACGCCTTTCGCGTCCACGAAGATGCAATGGTTCGGGCCGTTTTGCAATAGCACCGCCGTTTCACCCGTCGGTAAGCGGAGTGCGGAACAGATGTCGTAGTTGTTGGCGCGGTTGTAAATCACGAGTTGTTCTTCTTTGCCGTTCACCGTTTTGAACTCGACGACCACGTTCCGGCAGACCACTAACATCCCGCCGTTTTCGAGAAGTTGAATCTGCTGCGGACTCCCCGAAATCCGCAGGTTGCCGTTCCCCATAATCGACTTGGTGCCAAGGCTCCGTCCTTGTGTGTCTCGAATCGTCACACTGTTCGTTTGGGACTCGGCAATCGCAATTGAGCCGTCCGCCAAGACTTTCACATCCATCGGGGTCTGCAAGTTGTTGATTCGCCATCGTTCTTTCATGTCGGGGCCGAGTTCGACAACGGCTCCCCCGGCACCACCGACATTGTCCATGAGCGCCAAGAGTGTGCGGCCCTGAATTCGAGGCGTGTATGTGAACTTGTCTGAATCGAAACCGGGGGCCGATTTGGTCCACCACTCTTTCCACGCGGTTTGGGCTTTCGTCACGGCTTCTTTAGACTTGCCGAAGTTCACTTTGGGCGCGTCCTTGCCGGCTAATTGCAACAGGTAATCCTCTGCTTGCCAAAGTTGTCCCCGTGGCAGTTCCGGCAGCAGATCAATCAAATCGGGGATGCAATCTTTCGCCTTGGCGGTTGTCACGAGGGCAAACAACATCGTGAACCGCGTTTCGGTATCCGTCTCTACTTTGGCCGCTTCACGCACCTTCGGGTAGGCATCCGGAATGTGGATCGGTTGAGTTGTCGGACCCCCTTCGATCAGCGCGACGGCTGCGGTGACTCGTTTCAACGGGGACGTATCTTTCAACGCTTCTAACAGCGTCGGATCGGCTTTGCCATCACGGACGGCATGAAGCATGAGCGTTTTGCGGATTTCATCGACCAAAGTCACATCGTCCGCCACGGGCAGAAACCCCAGAAGTATCTTCGATGTTTCCGGCGTGGCCGACTTCGCCAACGCCCGCACGACCGCCGCCGCCACAGCAGCATGAGGAACTTTTTCGACCCGCTTGAGGATGTCCGCTGCCCGATAGGCAATTTCAAAATCGGCCCCGTTCACGTTAATCGGGTCAATTGCCGTCGCCTTCCGCAACGGTCCGACCGCAGCAGGGCCGAATCGTTCCGCTTCTTGGGTGGCCTTTTGACGGTCCTCAAAGTCGGCTGAACCCAGCCGCTTAATCACGTCCTGAATTTTCGTCTGGTCCGACTCACTCAGTGTTCGCTGGAGTAAGTAGGTGTGCATTCCCTTCACGTCATCCGCTTTCAGGTTGCTGGCCTCCAACGCCTTCTCATCGGACATCGCTGCCGGTGTTGGTGGGATTACCTCCGGGGTTCGCCCGACACGAACTGCCCGTTGTGGTATGGGAATTGGGTTTTGCGAAACGAGCAACGCTTGCCCACCGAGCAGAAACAGAACAACGAAGCCAATCCAGTATCGTGACATTATTCGCTCCACACGGGACAAGCCAAATTGCGTTCACTTCATGTTACTCGCTGGCCATCCTGCCGAAACTACCAATGTTGCCAAGTTGGACGTGTCGCAGTCAACTCCGGCTTGACCAAGTCACGCATTCGCGGCATAGCAGGGTCATCGGGTGAGGATTTGCGACGTGAGTTTGAGAGGCAATCCATGCGCAAGCTGGTTCAAAGCGGATGGGTCGTCACAGTGGGTTTGACTGGCTGCGCCGCCGTGCCGCCGCTTGAAAACCCAGTTCTTGTTCGACCAATGCAACAGGTCGATGCGGAAAACCCAATTCTCGTTTCACCGGGTGTGCCCACGCCAGAAGGCTATGCGTTCGTTTACGAACGGACATTGGACGCACTCGACGACTACTTCGAGATCATCCCTGGTCCACGGTATGCCGGGCAAATTGAGACGAAAACCCGGAACGCTGCGGGCTTTGAGCAGCCCTGGAAACCCGGCACGCCGGACAAGCGCGAACGGCTCCTGGCGACCTTGCAAACGATCCGACACCACGCGATCGTGAAAATCGCGCCCGGTGAACGGGGCGGGTATCGAGTTTATGTTGAAGTGTACAAAGAACTCGAAGACTTAGCACAACCGGCCCAAGCCCTAACGGGTGGGGCGTCCTTCCGAGAAACCCCGACCGTCGATCGTCGCGTGGAAGTGGCCGCCGTCACGGCTCCGACGGATCGCACTTGGATACCCCAAGGCCGCGACCCCGCGTTTGAGCAAGTCTTGTTACGGAAGATCCAGAAGAACATCTGCCGGTAAATCCGAGCCGATCCTGAGCGGCGGACGTAAGTCCGCCGAGCGAAATCACTCAG
>JAYSXU010000315.1:0-1630 GCA_043716965.1 Fimbriiglobus sp. | reverse complement strand
TCGTCGCCGTCACCTTCGTGTTAGGCGACAGGTTCGGCCCCGTTGCCGCCGCCCGCCAGCCCACCGCCGCGCCACTACCCATGTGCTGATGCAACCGTTTTGGCAGGTCCGTTTTCAGGTGTTCAAGCAGTTCGGTCAACAGTTTGGTGCTGTCCGCCAGGTTCGGTAACCGGACCGCCGGGAACGCCACGACCCGCACCACCAACTTGCCGTTCGGATCTTTCGCCAGATGGTAGTGAACCGGCGAAGCGTGCCTTCCTGACTTATATTTTGGGAACTCCTTCATGTTGCGGGGAAGGCCAAGGCTCTGCTTCACGGACTGGTGCTTGTACCGCTTGGCAAACACTTGAGCCGAAGCGGCGACTTGATCCAGCGCCATCCAGTAGTTCGTCCCGCCGGTCGGCAGTTCGACCACGGGCAACAACTGCTCCAGGCTCGCTGAATCGGCCCGCACCGGCAGAAACGGCTGCGTCGTCCCCAACCCGCACATCGTGCGGAACGTTTTCGCCGATTCATTGATCGCAGCCGTGTTGATCGTGTCGAGATCACGGAACGACCCGAACCCCTTGCGGGCCTTCCCGCCCACCCCGCCGTACCGGCACAGCAACCGGAGCGCCGCCAAAGCCTGGTCAAGCACCGCACCCGCTGGCAAAGCCACGGGTGGGAGCTTGTCGTTCACCGGGGGGAGGGAACTCGGGCGGGCGGTCAACGCGACCTTCCACTTCGTGCCCGGCGGCACATAACTGCGTCGGTTCAGCCGGCCCTCTTTGGGTTCGTCCATACCGTAGCTGTGGTACGTGATGCCTTGCGTCGTTTTGCGGTCCGGCGTCGGCGGCAGCTTGTTGTCCCGGATCATCGCCTCTCGATCGAACACCATTTTCGTCACCGCCCCGTCCGGCGTCACGGTCACGCGCACGGCGCCGCCTTGCTTGGTGTCGCCCCACACGGCGGCTTCCATTCGCCGGAGCGTGTCCACATCGACGAACCCGCTGTGCATCGTTCGCCACCACCACCGGAGTTGGCCGCGTAATGTCGCGGAGCGTAAGTCGCAATCGTCCGCGTGTTGCTTCGCCCCGGCCAGGAATGCGGGCGTCACAAGTTCAAGCGTCGCGTCAAATCGTTTCCGGCGAACGGTCTCTGTGGGGCGCGCCGGTTCCTTGTCTTGGCCGAGCATCTTGAACCCGCCGTACCCCGCCGCCGTCTTGCCGCCCGCCCCTTCCTCAAGCAACGCCAAGGTCAACCACTCGCGGGCAAGCTTTACTAGCTCGGGGTTGGTGTCGTGTCGTCGTCCGGCCACGCCGAACGTGAACGTCGTGTCCGGTTTGACCGCCAGGAACGTCACCGGGATCGGCTCATCCCAATCGCCCGGCGCATCTTCTCCCTTGTAATACTTCGTGTGGTGGTTGTTCACGATGTCGGCGATCAACTTCGGCCACGCCGCCGGCCACGCATCGTGGAACACGACGGCCCCGCTGGCCGAGCAGTCTTTGGGGTTTTCTTTCAGATGCCCGAATATCTGCCGAATCTGTTGGCCTGCCGCAACGGGACCAGGTTGGTCGGGGAGCCACACTGTTTCGGCGTAGCTGCGGACCATCCCCTTGAGGCCCGTGCCCGGCAAGTAGGCGAAGCC
>JAYSXU010000314.1:0-4808 GCA_043716965.1 Fimbriiglobus sp. | reverse complement strand
AAGTTTACTGCTTGGCTGTTTCGCCAGCTTGGACCGGCTCCATGTACCGGCGGCCCGGACGCAGTCGGGACTCTTCGACGATGCGTAAGAACAGGTCTTCGAGTGTCGTCGTCGGGTGGCCGAACGTTTCCAGCGACCCGCCGTGCTTCTTGATGACCGCTTCCAACTCGCGTTTCAAAGCGTCGTTCATCTGCACGCCGGTGGCACGCAGTTCGAGACGATTTGAGTCTTCGATCAACTTGTCCACGCGGCCTTGCTCTTGCAGGTCGCCGTTGAACAGGATCGCAATCCGGTCACACACGTTCTGAACGTCGTCCAGCCGGTGACTGCACATCAGCACCGTCTTGCCGCGTTTGCGAAGGTCGAGGATGAGATCTTTCATCCACTTGGTGCCGAGCGGGTCGAGGCCGGACGTGGGTTCGTCGAGAATGATGAGATCGGGATCGTTGATGAGGGCTTGGGCCAAGCCGATCCGTTGCCGCATCCCTTTGGAGTATTCGCGCAGAATCCGTTTCTTATCGCCGGACAAGCCGACGAGTTCGATCAACTCCCCGGCCCGTTTGCGACGGGTGGCGGAGTCGATGTTGAACAACCGCCCGTAGAAATCGAGCGTTTCTTCGGCGTTCAAGAAACGGTACAGGTAGGATTCTTCAGGTAGATACCCGATGCGTTCGTTCTTCTCGACCTTCGAGGCCGGTTCGCCGAACACGAACGAATCACCCGCCGTCGGGAAGAGCAGCCCGAGCAAAAGCTTGATCGTCGTGGTCTTGCCCGACCCGTTGGGGCCGAGCAAGCCGAAGATTTCGCCCTTGTAGATTTTCAGGTCCAGCGCGTTGAGGGCGGTCTTTTTCTTCCGTCCCCAGAAGTCGCGGTAAACCTTGGTCAGGCTGCGGGTTTCGACAATCACATCCTGAGCCATGACATGGCCTCCGAGGGCTATACTCGACAGTAACACGTCTCATACGCACGCCCCGACACGCCGGTTCGCGCCGCCGGTCAGAACACACGGATATGGTAGGAATTCCGTCTTTTGTGGCGACCGACGGCCGACTTTTCGATCACGGGATTTCCCTCGGTGTTCGGTGCTGTCAAGGGCCGAAACCCCGTCAAACACAGACACGCAACTTGAACCTCAACAAAACAAGAAATTCTGACATTGCAGTCTGCCGTTATGGTACAGTTGGCTTGGATGTTGAATCGTCATCTCGCTTGAGTCCGATTCGATGTCGCCTCTCCGTTGTTCCTAATTTTCGGAGGTCGATTGATGTTCTTTTCCAACCCCCGTCGTGTCGGGTTCACGCTGATTGAACTGCTGGTGGTGATCGCTATCATTGCGATCCTCATCGGCCTTCTGCTGCCGGCGGTCCAGAAAGTCCGCGAAGCGGCGGCCCGCATGAGTTGCTCGAACAACTTGAAGCAACTCGGTCTCGCAATGCACAATTATCACGACGCCGTCGGCAACCTGCCGACCGGCGGTGACAAAGCCTCGGGCGTTCGCTACGTCATCGGTTGGCCCGCACAAATCTTCCCGTACTTCGAGGAAGGCAACCGCCGCACGACGATTGACGGGTACACGGCCAACGCGATCTTTACGGTGATGCCGTGGCGGTTCAAAGTTGCGCCACACAACGGAGCCGACACACTTTTTACCAGTCCGATCAAGACCTTTACTTGTCCGTCGTCGGAGTTGGGTGGTACCAGCCCGGATGCGTGGACTACCACAAATCCGGACGTCAACGCCGTCAATCAAGGGGCATTGCACTACCGGGCCAACGGGGGGTCTGCGACCGTCGATCTGGTGCAAGGTACCCAAAGCCGCCACGCCTGGTACACCAAGTCGGGCGTCATTTATCCGAACAGCAAGGTCAAACTCACGGACATCACCGACGGCACCTCGAACACGTTGCTGTTCGGCGAAACGTCCTCGGCCCAAGGCCGACCCTTGGTGTCGCGCAGTTGGGGCGGCATTCAGCCGTGGACGTGGGGGTACTACAACTACGCGAGCTTGTCCACGCCGCCCAACGACAACAACGGGTGGTTGATGATCGACCATAAAGTCGTGACGTACCCGATCGGCTACGCCGGCTCGTTCTTCACGAACGAGACCCCGTTCACGAGTGCGCACGCATCCGGCGGGGTGAACATTGCCCTGTGCGATGGCAGCATCCGGTTCATGGCGAAGTCAACCAGTCTTGATACGCTCCAACGCCTCGCCACCCGGTCCGGCGGTGAAATCAACAACTTGGAATAGCTCGACCGTTTAACAGTTCCATTTCCACCGCCCGCAATCTCGATTGCGGGCGGTGGTACTCATTTATTCATGGTGACCCGATGAACCGACGTGTGGTGCGACTCGCTTGCGTCGCAACTGTGTTTTGCTTGCTCCTTTGCGGGTGTGGTAGCCCAGTTGCCAAGACGGCCCCGGTTCGTGGCAAAGTGATCTTCAAAGGCAAGGGCGTGCCGAACGGCACCGTGAACTTCATTCCCGACGGCGGTGGAACCTCCGCGACGGGTGAAATCCAACCGGACGGTTCGTTCACGTTGACGACGTTCAAGAACGGCGACGGCGCGATTCTCGGGAAGCACAAGATCGTTATCGTGGCGATGCAGGACATGAAGGACACGTTGCCCGAAGCCCGATCACCGCTCCCCCCGCCGATCGTGCAAATGAAATACACCAGCCCTGCCACGACGACCCTGTTCGAGACGGTGGAGGACAAGGAAAACAACTTCACGCTCGACCTGAAGGATTAGGTCGCTCGCAAAATTGAATTCCGCAATTCCGAATGCCAGCTATCATTTCAGCGTGCGGAATGTTTCGGCCCGAACACTGAGTGGTGACCATGCTGCTGTTGAGTTGTGCGAACGTGGCGCGGGGATACGACGCCACGCCGTTGTTTGAAGACGTGACCTTTGAACTCCACGCGGGGGAGCGGGTCGGCTTTGTCGGGCCGAACGGTGCGGGCAAGACCACGCTGATGAAGTTGTTGTGCGGGGTCGATACGCCGGACCTCGGGACGATCAAATTCCACGCCGGCGCCCGGTTCGGGATGCTGTTACAAGTCGCCGAGTTTCCGCCAGGTCGCACCCTGTTTGATGAAGCCAAATCGGCGTTTGACGAACTGCTCGAAACCCAACACGAACTGGTCCGGGTGGCCGAGGAGCTTTCGGTTTGCACGGACGAAATTCTCCGCAAACAACTTGCCGCGAAGTACGACCTGCTCAGTGAATTGTTGTCCGCCCAAGACGCCTACCAACTCGACCACAAGGTGGAAGAAGTGCTAGCCGGTCTCGGGTTCCGGGAAGCGGATTACCACCGCGAAGTGTTGACCTTCAGCGGTGGCCAACAACGACGGTTGTTGCTCGCCAAACTGTTGCTGTCCGCACCGGACGTGATGTTACTCGACGAACCGAGTAACCACCTTGATATTGCCACAACGACATGGTTGGAGAACTACTTAGCGACTCAACCACAAGGCATGATTGTCATCAGCCACGACCGCTATTTCCTGAACCGCGTTTGCACCAAAATCTTCGAGCTACACAACCGCAAAATCACCGCATACCCCGGCAATTACAAGCAGTACGTTCGGCTCCGGGACGAGCGGTACGACCGGCAGTTGAAAGAGTGGGTGGCCCAACGCGAGTTCATCGAGAAGCAGGAAGAGTACATCCGTCGTGCCCACTACGGCCAAATGGCGAAGCAGGCCCAATCCCGGTCGAAAGTCCTCGACAAAATGGAGCTGCTCGAAAAGCCGACCAAGGTGTCCGGACCCAATATCCGCTTCAGCGAGGTGGCCCGGTCCGGGGATGTCGTGTTCCACGTCGAAGACCTCTCGAAGCAATACGGCGACAAGCTCTTGTTCAATAACCTCAGCTTCGACGTGCAGCGTGGCAAACGCCTCGGGATCCTGGGGCCGAATGGTTGCGGTAAGACCACGTTGTTACGCATCCTCCTCGGTGACGAAAAGCCCACGAGCGGTATTGTGCAACGGGGGCATCTGGTGTTCCCAGGTTACCTCGATCAGCACCTCAAGTTACTCGATGAAGAAAAGTCGTTGCTCCGCGCCGTCTGGCCCGAACCGGACCCCGCCCAAACGGAACAGAAGATGCGCGACCTGCTTGGCGCGTTCGGTTTACACGGTGAAATTGTCGAAGCGCCGGTGAAGCAACTTTCCGGTGGGGAAAAGAGTCGCGCCGCCCTGACGAAGTTGACCGTGGCCGGTACTAACGTCTTGATTCTCGACGAACCCACGAACCACCTCGATCTGTGGGCGTGTGACAGCTTGGAAGAAGCGGTCAAGGCGTTTGAAGGAACCGTCATCGTCGTCAGCCATGATCGCTACTTTTTGAACCGCATCTGCGACTTGCTTGTCGTAATCGAAGAGGGCAAAACCGAAGTGGTGTACGGCAACTACGACACGTACATCCTGCTGGTGAATGCGCGTGCGCTCGCGGCCAAAGAGGAAGCCAAGGCGGGTGGGCGTAAGCCGGAACCGGCAAAGGTCATCCGCCCCGTCGAGACCCCGAACGGCAGTGCCAAACGC
Organism: Fimbriiglobus sp.; assembly: GCA_043716965.1. Taxonomy (GTDB): domain Bacteria; phylum Planctomycetota; class Planctomycetia; order Gemmatales; family Gemmataceae; genus Fimbriiglobus. Next base: position 261 of record JAYSXU010000314.1, on the reverse strand, counting down.
AAACGCAAGTACCCGTTCCGTCGCATTGTCGAAATTGAACGCGACATTGCCACGACCGAAGAGAAAATCACCGAACTCGAATTCGCCCTCGTGAATCCGGACATTTATCGAGACTCTGCCCGAGTCAAGCAAACAATGGCCGATATCGAAGCCGCTAAAACCAGGCTGCCGCAGTTGTATGAACACTGGGAAGAGGCGGTGGAGTTGAACAACGAACGGTAACGTGAAAAGCCCATGAACGATCGTTCATGGGCTTTGTAA
>JAYSXU010000313.1:0-14676 GCA_043716965.1 Fimbriiglobus sp. | reverse complement strand
GTTCGGCTTGGAGCTAAGGCCCTTCCCGTTCGCCACGTAAATCGTTTTGTCCAGCTTGTTGAACCGGACCGACGTGGGATACCACCCGGTCGGAATGAAGCCCAACGGCTTCGCGGCTTTCGCATCCGTGACGTTGAACACGGCCAGGTTGTTGGCGTCCGCATTGGCGACGAACAACATCTGGCCGTCGGGCGTGATGGCCAAACTGTTCGGCGTGTTGCCGTTGGGCGCAAGTGGGTAGAGTGCGGCGTTGATGGTTTGTAATGGATCACCCGTTGCTGGGTCGATGACCGTCACTTTCGTAGAGTTGGCACAGGCAACGTAAAGAGCCTTGCCATCGGGCGACAACACCATTTCAGTCGGGTGTTCGGCGGTGTCCCACCGCGCGACCACTTCGTTCTTCTCCAGGTCAAGCACGGCGACTGCTGCCTTCGCCCAAAGACTAACAAAGGCCCGTTTCGCGCCGGGTTCGACGAGCACGGTGTAGGGGTACGAGTTGTTCGCAACCGGCCGGGTGCCGCCGAACTCGTCTTCGACTTGGTCGTCTTTCTGCTTGCGACCATCGGGCGGGCTTGGCGCCGCACCCTTCGCGGCTTCGGCTTTCTTTTCTTTCGTGACTAGTGGGATGATGATTTTGTTGGCGGGGTTGTCGAGCGGCACCCGGATCACACAATCGGCCCACAGCCCTGCGGCAAACAACTCCTTGCCCGACGGGTCGAAGGCTAGCCCGGCGGGGACCGTGCGGCGACCACTACTCACGTCGATTTCACGTTTGTTGTGGAGCAGCCCTTTATCAAAATCCCAGACGTGAACGACATCGAACTCGCCGCCACTGGCGTAGAGTTGCTTGCCATCCGGGGAGAACGTCAGCCCATAAAAACCTTGTTTGATGATCGTCCGTGACACAATTTCCCGGCGGGCGGGGTTGGTGTCCAGGATCACAACTTCGTGTTCTTTGTACCCGCAATGCAGCACGGCAGCGAACTGCCCGGTGGGGTGAATCTGAATGTTGACCGGCAGGTCACCCACTTCAATCTGGCGTCCAACGGGTTTTAATTTCCACTGATTAGGAAGCTGCACGAAGCCGTCTTTCGTGATCCCCGGCAACACACGGGCGGTCGGATTTTCCAGCTTCTTAGCCGGCTGCGAGTCATCGGCGGTGGCGAGTGACGTGAGGCCACTCGCAAGTATTCCGAGTAGACCAAAGAACAAAATACGTTTCATAGCGAATCCCTCGGGGGTGAATCCAAAGCGTGAGTGACGGTCGGGCTGGTATTATGCAGGAGCAGGTCGATCCTGACTAATGAAGAATTGATGTTCTTTGCCTGGAGAACGAAGTCACGATGCCAGAATCACACACCGCGACCGATTTGCTGTTTGAAGCTGCGTCATTTGCAGCGCGTGCGCACCGCCACCAAGTTCGCAAGGACGGCCAGACGCCGTATGCCGCCCACCCGTTTCGAGCGTGTTTGGTTGTGCGACACGTTTTCGGAATCGACGATCCGAAAGTGTTGACCGTAGCGCTACTGCACGACACGATCGAAGACACTACCACAGATTACGATGACATTGCCGAACGGTTCGGTGCCGACGTGGCGTGCTGGGTGGCCGCACTGACAAAAGATATGCGGCTCGAAGAAACCGCCCGCGAAGCCGAGTATCACCGTACCCTGGCTGGTGCGGAATGGCCCGTGACAATCTGCAAACTGGCAGATATTTACGACAACCTTTCGGACAGCAAGACGCTGTCCGCAAAAGGCCGCGAGCGTGGAATGATTCGTGCGTGGCAGTACCTCCACGCCATGCACGCGACACTTCCACCTCAAGCGACCGCTGCCTATGCCATCGTGGAACAAAAACTGAACGCGATGCAATCGGGGTGAACTGGGACGAATCACAGGTTCGTCCTTGTCCACCGTTGGCGTTCCCCGCGATAATAGCGTGACACGCCTTTCACAACTCGGAGCATTCCCAATGCGAATTCGCTGGATCTTTCTTCCGCTGATTGCCCTCTCCGCATTCGGCATTGTCCTGACACCGCGTGCCGAAGCTTGCCCGTTTTGCTCGGCACAGGGGCAAACGTTGTCCGGTGAAATTAGCCAGGCAGACTTTATCGTGCTGGGGACACTCGCCAATCCGAAACGCGACCCGAACGATTTCACCAAAGGGACCACAGAGTTGGTAATCGAAACCGTGGTCAAACCGCATGACTATTTGATCGGCAAAAAGTTTATCACGATCCCACGCTACATTCCGATCGACCCGAAAGCGGCCGACAGCAAGTTGCTCGTCTTCAGTAACCTTTACACCCGAGCGGTTGACACTGCTGCCGCAGGTGTTCTGTCCCCATTGGTCATCGCCAACAATGATGCGGTGCAACTGGATGCGTACCGGGGAGAACCCGTGCGCGCCGATAGTAAGCTGGCGGAGTACCTGAAGGGTGCGATTGAAGTTCGCCAGAAGGATTCGATCGCACGATTGAAGTATTTCTTCGACTATCTCGACTCGAACGATCTGGTCATCAGCACCGACGCGATGAACGAGTTCGGCTACGCCGATTACAAAGAAGTGCGTCAACTTGCGGAGAAACTCCCCGCCGCCAAAGTCCTGCGGTGGATTCAAGACCCCAGCACCCCGCAATCCCGCCTCGGGTTGTACGGCCTGTTCATCGGCCACTGTGGCAAGAAAGAAGATGCCGCCGCCATTCGCAAATTGCTCGATGCACCCGATAACGCCTTCGCCAGTGGTCTCGATGGCATCTTGGCGTCGTATGTGATGCTCGATCCGAAAGCCGGGTGGGACTACTCGATGAAGGTGCTGAACGACCCCAAGAGCGATTTCCAAGTTCGCTACGCCGTGTTGAAAGTGTTGCGGTTCTACTGGGAGTTCCGCCCCGACCTCATCAAGCACGACCAAGTCCTGGAAGGCATGAAGTTCATCGTCGCGTTGCCAGAGATGGCCGACCTGCCGATTGAAGACCTTCGCAAGTGGGGCTGTTGGGAGTTGACCGATTTCGTCCTGAAGTTCGCTGACGAAAAATCCCACAACGGCATCCCGATCACCCGCCGTGCCATCCTGCGGTTTGCGCTGGCAGCTCCGGTTGAGCAAAAGGCCGCGAAAGTGTACGTTGAGCGCATCCGCAAGGAAGACCCGGACCGGGTGAAGTACGTCGAGCAAACGTTGCTCGACGAAATCAAGCCAGCCAAGCCGCCAGAAACGAAGCCGTCCAACGAGAAGTAACCATGCGAAGGATCGCCGCCGTCGTGATTGTTTGGGTTGCGATACTCTCAACACCACCCGCCACCGCTTGCACGTTCTGTGGCGGTGGCGTTTCTTCTCGACAGACTCTTCGGGAGCATTTTCAGCAGGCCAAGTTCGTGGCCTACGGTCAACTCAAGAATCCCCGCTTCGACCCGAACGGGACGATGAGTACGACCGATTTCCACGTCGCACAAGTGCTGAAGAATTACGAAAAGCTCGGCAACCAAGCGGTCCTGACGTTGCCGAAGTACGTCCCGGTGATCGGCAACACCGCCCCGGATTTTCTGATCTTCGCCACAGTTGTGGACGGCAAGCCGGACCCCCTCCACGGTCTTCCTGCGACCCCCAGTGTTACCGAGTATGTAAAATCGGTGTGCAAGCTCGACGAGAAAGACGCCACAAAACGGCTGGTGTTCTACTTCACCTATCTCGATTCACACGATCCCATTCTGGCCGGTGATGCGTTTCTGGAGTTCGCCAAAGCGAGCGATGCGGAGATCACGGCGGCTCGGGCCGCACTCAACCCGGCCACGCTTCGGAAGTTGCTGGCGAACGTGGAAACTCCGGTCGATCGGCTCGGTGTCTACGCCATGATGTTGGGTCTTTGTGGCACGACTGAAGATCAACTCGCCTTCAGCAAATTGTTGGAAACCCAACCCCTGCCAGACCGCATCCGCGACAACCTCGGCGGCTATCTGGCAGCGATAACTTTGCTCGATCCCAACGCGGGTTGGGCGACCGTGGAAGCCATCAGTATCGACGCCAAACGACCTTACGCCGAACGCCTCTCGGCAATCGGCACTGTGCGGTTCTTTCACACGACCCGCCCCCAGGAAACGAAAGCCCAGGTGTTGAAGTGCTACCGTGGCTTGCTAGCCCATAGCGATTTGGCAGACATGGCGATTGAGGATTTGCGCCGTTGGGGTTACTGGGAACTGACTTCGGACATCCTCAGCCAGTTCAGCAAGCCGACTCACAGCGGTCGGTTAATTCGGCGTAGCATTGTGTACTACGCCTTGAGTTGCCCCGGTGCCGATGCCGCACGGTTCGTTAACGCGGTGCAAATAAGCGACCCAAAGTTGGTCGAGACCGTGCGCGAACTGATGCTGTTGCAAGACCCGGCCAAGAAGTAACAATCACTTTTTGAACTGCCAGAACTCGTCGAAAATCCCTGCCGCAATGACTTCGGTTGCCGCCGGGTCTTTGTCCGTCGGTGCTGCCTTCAACACCGCCCAATCCCCGAGATGCGGATAAAGCAGGGCGTTCGTTCCCTTCAAATCGGCTTCGTGAAAGGTGTGCCCGGAGTTCAGCACCACGTACCGAGTGAGGTTCAGTGGGTTCGGGTAAATCAGCACGGGGTAGTGGGTGGCGGCGGCGTACTCGACACCGTTGACGATCAGCTTGTCTTGCGTCCATTTCAGCGGCAACTTCGGCAGGATTTTCGCAATCGTCGGGTTGCTGTCCGGCGTCCCGAACACCACGAGGTGCCTGGGTTGTTTGTCTGCGAATTCGGGCAACTTCGCTCGCGCGTATCGGTCCCATTCCCGGTCGAAGCGGTCCAGCGACGCCCGAATTGCTGTGTCTGCAAGTTGCACCGAATCGAATTTTATAGGTCGTGACACCACAAACGGATCTTGAAACGCATCATCAATCGGGCCTTGCAGACGGTTGGTTTTTTCGAGCGTGGCTTTCTCAGCTTTCGCCCATTTGCCGTTCGATTTACTGACATACTGAAGCCCATCGGGTGCGATCTTGGTGCCGTCGATTTTTAACGACTTCGGCGCCCCTTTGAATGCGATGCTGCGAACATTCGTCGTGGTGATTTCCAACGTGTCTTGGTTCTTCTTCACGACCACCGTGGCCCGCCGGTAGTGTTCCTCCAACCCGGTGATGGTGCCGTAGCCGAAGTCCGCGAACCGGGTTGTGAAGGTTGTGAACCGCACCGTATCCGGAAGTTGCCGGGGTTTGTCCGCATACTTTTGGTACTCGATCTCGGCCTTTGCCATCCACTCCGGTGGCATCTTGTGTTCAAGCCCTGGTGCCACGAGGTGCATCAACTGGTAGGGTTCGCGGAAGTTTTTCAGCGCGTTGACGATATTGTCTGCAGCGGCTTTTTGGGGATCGTTCGCCCCAGAGTAGGCGACCACGGGGAGGTTGAAGACGTTCTCCGCGTAATCGACGGCGTCGTAGATGTGTAGTCCTTTTTCTTGATAATCCGGCAGCGTCTTCGGCAAGTTCTTGATGTAACCTCGTGTGACCGTGAACCCGGCACCGGGGCCGATCACGTTCCAATCGAACGGGTGGTGCAGCCCAAGGTGCCACGTCCCCGCGCCGCCCATTGAGAAGCCCCGTAACACGAGACGTTTTTCGTCAATCCGCGTCGTGACCTTGTTTTCACCGGCGATAAATGCGTTTCGGGCCTCGTACACGTCGGTTTCACCAACCCATCGGTAAGCGTTGTTCCCTCGCCCATACGGTTCGAGAACTACAAATTCGTTCCCCTTGGCCGTTGGCTTCGCCACTTCTTTCGCATGAATGAATTTCACTTCGGTCAAGGTGGCATCGCGTCCGTGGATGACGACATCGAGTCGCATCGGCTTGACGCCGTACCCTTCCGGGATCGTCACACTATAGGGTTGCACGGAACCATCGACTTCGGAGTAATACCCACGAATCATCGGCTTATTGCGAACATCCCGCCACGGCGTTGCACCATTCGCAGCCGCTTTCGCACGTGCCATACCAGCGTCCAGCACGGCAAGTGTCTGCTTCCCGGAATCCTTCACGTAATACTCGTTGTGTCGCGCAATCCAAAATGCCGCCTTCAAGTACACGGCCACATCCGCTTTGACATCACGCGGCAGACTGGTTGGCAATGCGTTGACAGTGCTTAGCAATTCTTCTGTCTTGGTTGTAATCAGTTTCGCTGTTTGGGCATCCGGCGGGAACGGTGGCGGCGGGTCGTAGTTCTGTTGAGCATCAACCCGCATGGCTAGTCCGAGGGATGCGAATGAGCCAACCACAGCCACGATCAAAAAGTTCCACATTTGGGATGCTCGCTATTTGTTTCGATCTCGAACTTGCATATTACCCACTACGCTAGACAGAATCACTAATATCCTGCTTGATGTTCGAGGAGTTCCTCTCATGCCCATCGTCGTCCAATGTGGTTCCTGTTCGGCCCGACTGCCGGTCGCCGATCGCGCTGCCGGAAAGAACCTGAAATGCCCGAAGTGCCAGACACTCATCGCCGTTCCCGATGCCGCTGATGCCGAAGGGTTCGACGTGGTCGAAAGCCAGACCGTCGCCCCACTGCGGGCAAAACCGCTCGCAGCGCGAGCCGTTCGGGATGCAATTCCTGTCGATGACGATGAGCTTCCCGTGAAGAGGAAATCCGCGAGATATGAAGACGATGAGCTGCCACGGACGCAGAACAAACCGCCGAAAAAGAAATCCAATCTCCCGCTCATCCTGATTGGAATCGGGGGGTTTGTGTTCTTGGGGTGTGCGGGTTTGTTGGGTCTCGGGTACATACAAACGCAAGAGTCCGAAAATCTTGCGGGTAACAGCGGTCTCGGACCACAACGATCCAAGGCTCCAGTGCTTTCGCCACATATCATCAACGTTGCGAAGAATGCTCCGATTGCAAAACCTGCTCCAAAGTTGCCTGCGGGCTGGGAGAAATTCAACGACCCACTTGGCGAAGTCAACATACACTTTCCAGGTGGGCAGCCTGTGAAGGACGAAGTTCTTAGCGCCTCAGTGTCTCGCCAAGTGGGTGGATTGGCAGCGGATACCTGGACGAAATCAGTCGGTGACATCACTTACGTACTCATTCGCACGACTTTCTTAGCAGAGTCCGTTAAGGTGCTTGCACCGGAAAAGATTCTCGAAGTGATGTCACGCGGGTTCATCAACTCCGTTGGGGGGGGTCAGGTCGAAAAAAACGAAGCAGTTAACGATGGTGGAAGGCCAACACGAATCGTTATTGTGGAAATCCCGCTCGCCAAAAGGCGGATGTATTCAAAAATGATTTTGTTGAACGATCGGCTACTTGTCGCCACGGTCAAAAGTAATCTACCGATGAGAAGTTCCGATAGCGAAGTCATCACGTTCCTTGATAGCTTCGAGGTTGTTAAGTAACTCCATAACAATCATCAGCTTTCTCGCGCGCTTCCTACTGGCATCTTGACCGCGGTGGATACAATCTGAGGGCAACCTGTTGCCGACTTAAGAGGCGGAGTGACCGCCTCGGGCACGATTTTTTTGTGAAGGAGCATGACGATGACTGTGAAATTGATGGCACTCTGTTTCATTGGGTTGGCGATGGTCGCGGCGGGCGCTGCGAAAGCCGCAGACAACCCGATGGTGGCGATCGAAACTTCGATGGGGACGATCAAGGTCGAACTGTTCGCGGACAAAGCCCCGATCACCGTGAAGAACTTTTTGAGCTACACGGACGACAAGTTCTACGACGGGACCATTTTCCACCGCGTCATCGGCAAGGAAAACGGCGGGAAAGACTTCATGGTTCAGGGCGGCGGAATGCTCCCTGGCATGAAAGAAAAGCCGACGAAAGAGCAGATCAAAAACGAAGCGACCAACGGCGTTTCCAACGACCGTGGCACGCTTGCGATGGCCCGAACGGGTGTCGTCGATAGTGCAACGTCCCAGTTCTTTATCAACGTCGCGGACAACAAGTTCCTGAACCACAGCCGACCTGATACCGCTGGTTTCGGCTACTGTGCGTTCGGCCGGGTGATCGAGGGGATGGACATTGTTGACAAGATTAAAGCCGTGAAGACCGGACAAAAAGGCGGGCACGGCGACGTGCCGGTCGAAGACGTGATGATTATCTCGGTTAAGCGGATCGTTAAGAAGTAACGTTAGTCAAGAGTGGGCGTGACATTTGTATGTGGACCGTTTGCCCACGAATAGCCCGGTTATCAGGCTGAAAACCTGGGAGAACTCAGCCCAAGGTCAGCCGCTTCGGCTGACCCGTCACTAATTCAAGTCCGACCGGCACGGTCGGGCTTTGGTCGTGAACGGGAGTCGCAAGCATGTTTCTGGGCATCGAAATCGGTGGCACGAAGTTGCAACTCGGCCTGGGAAAGGGCGACGGGAAAATACTGGCCTTGTGGCGTGGCACCGTGAACCCGGATGCCGGTGGTGAGGGCATTCGCCAGCAGATCGTGACGGCGTTTCCCGAATTGCTCGCCTCCGCAAACCTCGACCGTTCGCTACTTCGTGGCATCGGCGTCGGCTTCGGTGGGCCGACGGATGACGAGACGCAAACCGTGATTAAATCCCATCAGATCGCCGGGTGGGACGGCTTCCCGCTGGCCGACTGGTTGTTTGATTTGTTGAATCTGCACGCCGTTATTTGCAACGACGCCGATGTCGCGGGACTTGCCGAAGCAACCCTCGGTGCGGGCAAGGGCCTGTCGCCGATCTTTTACATCACGGTGGGAAGTGGCATCGGCGGCGGACTCATCATTAACGGGAAGATTTTTCGCGGGCAAGGCAAAGGAGCGGCGGAGATCGGGCATTTGAGAAGGAAAACAAGCATGCCTTATGATGACCCGCCGTTGCTCGCGGTTGAAGAATTCGCATCCGGTTGGGGAATCGCTGCTGCTGCGAATCATCTGGAGGAATCGCGTCAGGATGTAACCGTTTTTCGCCGTCACACGCCGACTGGTCCGTTCACATCAAGAACGGTTGCGGCTTCCGCGCGAGACAGGAATTGGGAAGCCCAACTCATCCTTGGGGACGCCATCGACGCTCTCACCGAAGCCATTTGCACTGTGATCGCGCTGCTGTGTCCGAAGCGCATCGTCATTGGCGGCGGGGTGTCGATGATGGGTGATGATCTGTTTTTTGAACCGCTGCGTAGACGGGTTGCCGAAAATGTCTTCGCCCCATTCGCGGGGTTAACGGACATCGTCGCGGCGGCACTCGGTGAAGAAGTCGTCATCCACGGCGCATTGGCGTTGGCTCGGCAGAAGTTTGGCGAGTAGACTGCAGGGTTGACACATCGCCACTTACTACGGGTACCAACCATGCCACCTATTCACATCAAAATCTGTGGCGTCACCAACCCGACCGATGCTCGCTTTGCGGCGGAGTGTGGGGCGGACGCACTAGGGCTGAACTTTTATCCGAAGTCGCCACGGTTTTTGTCCGGCGAACGGGCCATAGCGATTTTGCGGGAACTACCGCCGTTCGTGGCCCCCGTCGGCGTGTTCGTCGGCACGCTGGATGAGGTCGTGAAGTCCCACTCGCACCAACTCGGTTTACGGGCTGTCCAAACTTACGCGGAAGTGCAGCCTAGTGTGGACTTTTTCCCTGCCGCTTACATTCCCGCATTTCGCGTGAAGGATGCCGCCGACTTGGATGCAATTCGCCAATTTGTCTCACTGTGCAAACATTGTAAACCCGCTGCCGTGTTGATTGACTCGTTCGTTGCCGGGGAAATGGGCGGGACCGGCCATACCGCACCGTGGCACCTACTGACGGGCTTCAATCCGGGTGTGCCAGTGATATTGGCAGGTGGGTTGACCCCGGACAACGTCGCGGCGGCGATTCGGCAAGTGCGACCTTGGGGCGTGGACGTGGCGAGCGGTGTGGAGTCTGTGCCGGGGGTGAAAGATCCGGGCAAAGTACGGGCGTTCATTCAGAATGTGCAGGCCGCCGCGGCAGAACTCCGCTGACGGTGAATTGGTTTAGGGTTGAGGGTCGGACGTCATTTCTTAAAATGGCAAAGCGGAACCATCGGCGCCTAATAATGCACGACAACCCCGGAGAGCAACCTATGAGCCACGGTTACTGGATTGGCGTGGACCTCGGGGGAACGAAAATTCTCGCGGGCCTGTTTGATTCCCAACTCACGCTGCTGGCCCGGTCCAAGCAACCCACGGGCAGTGAATCGGGTCCGGCAAGCGTGTTTTCGCGCGTCGGGCAAGCCGTTGATGCCGTGATCCGGGAAGCGAAAATCGACCCGACGGAAATTCGCGGGTTGGGCTTCGGCATCCCCGGCCAAATCGTCATTGGACAGCTGGTCGTGAAGTTCGCCCCGAACCTGGGATGGCGTGATCTGGACGTCACGCCGTTGCTTCCGAAAGAATGGACGTGGCCGGTTTACGTCGAAAACGACGTGCGGATGGGCACCTACGGTGAGTTCGCCCACGGTGCTGCGAAGGGTGCGAGTCACGTCTTTGGGATTTTCGTCGGCACGGGTGTCGGTGGGGGCTTGATCCTAAACAAGGAGTTGTTCAACGGCTTCAACGGCCACGCCGGGGAGATCGGGCACACCATTATTCACTGGCGTCGCGGCACTTCGCTTGAGGCGATTGCCGGCCGGAAATATCAGATGAAACGAGCCAAGGAAATCTTGGATGATTCGCCGAAGCGGGTTCGCAAGGAATGGAAAGGCGTCGAGTTGGACAAAGTGAAGAGCGCCCAACTGGCAGAGTTTTACCAAAAAGATGACCCCGTGGCGGTCACAATCATCGACGAAGCGGCGAGGGCGCTGGGGGCGAGTATCGGCAGCGTTGTGAACTTCATCAGTCCGGAAGTGATCGTGATCGGCGGCGGGGTCGCGGGCGCGCTTGGGGAAAGTTTCATCGAACGAATCTGGGATTTCGCCCAACGGTACACATTACCTGGTGCGACGGAAAATGTACGCTGCGTTGCAGCATCATTGGGCGACGATTCCGGCATTATCGGCTGTGCGGCCTACGCCATGAGTAAAACGAAAACCGATTGATTGAGACGAATTCATTTACACTACGAAGGCAAGAATCACGTATGAATCCGGATTGGCGTACCCGTTACGAACTCGCAATTGAAGCGGCTCGTCAAGCGGGCGATTTAGCTAAGACGATCTTCGATGGAACATTCGATGTCGAGTTCAAAGCCGATCAAAGCCCGGTCACGATCGCGGACCGCAATGCCGAAGCGTTGATCCGCAAGATGGTCGGTCAGCACTTTCCCGGCGATGGTTTTTTGGGCGAAGAGTTTGGTGACGAGCCAAACACGACCGGCTACCGCTGGGTCATTGACCCGATCGACGGCACGAAATCCTTCATCCGCAAGGTGCCAATTTGGGGCACGCTGATCGGGTTAGAGTATCAGGGCGAACCGATCGGTGGGGCGGTGTACGTGCCGACGATGAACCTGATGTACCACGCCGTTCGTGGCAACGGTGCTTACCGTGACAGCACGCGGATTCGCGTCTCGGACGTGACACAATTGACCGACGCCCACATGTGTTATTCCAGTGTGAACTGGTTCACGAAGGCCGGTCGGGAGCAACAGTTTCTCGATTTGGCTGGTCAGGTTAGTCGGTCGCGGGGGTTCGGCGACTTCTACGGATTCATGCTGGTGGCCCAGGGTTCGTTCGACTTCATGATTGACACGGGCGTGCATGAATGGGACATCGCGGCGCTCATCCCGATCGTCGAAGAAGCCGGGGGCCGCATGACCAATTGGGATAACCAGGTGACCATTGATCGCCCGGACACACTGGCCAGCAACGGAAAACTTCACGCCGAAGTGCTGCAATTTTTGACGCAATAATCAGGTGGCGCTGCATTCTTAAGTAGTGCTGCCTGTTGCCAAATCGGGCGGACGGCCCAAAAATGCCGTAGTTCCCGCCAGGTTCCCTTTCCTACGATGGAGTTCTCGCCATGCGACCGTATCGTCTAGTTGCATTTTTGTCCGGCTTACTCGCACTCACTGCCTCAATGACCCTGAGCCAAGCCCAAGATAAGGGCGACTGGACCACGATTAAGGGACAAGTGATTGTCAGCAAACCGGAGGAAGCCAAGAAGATCGAGGTCACGAACGACAAAGAGCATTGCCTGAAAGATGGCCCGCTAACCTACGAAAACAAAATCGTGAACGCGAAATCGAAGGGGCTGAAAAACGTCATCGTCTGGCTGCGACCCGATACGAAGGATCGCAAAGACACGTTCCCCAAAGACAAGATCAAGCCCGAACTGGCCAAAGTGGCGCCCAAGAACCACGTCATCGACCAACCCTGCTGCCAATTCGTGCCACGTGTTTTAGCGGCACGCACAGGTGATACCCTCGAAGTGAAAAACAGCGCATCCGTTGCACACAATACAAACTACAGCGGCGAACCCGCGTTCAACATCACGATCCCCGCCGGTAAGTCCCACAAAGTGGCCGAACCACTCGTCGCGCAGTCCACGCCCATTCCGTTCAAGTGTGACATTCACCCCTGGATGGCAGGCCGGTTGCGCGTGTTCGACCACCCGTACTTCGCCGTCACCGACGCTGACGGGAAGTTTGAGATCAAAGACGCACCCGCCGGCAAATGGCGTGTGGTGTATTGGCACGAAGACGGCTTCCACAAGGGCCGCGAATGGGTCATTGGCGAGACCATCGAGGTCAAAGGCCCAACACTAGAATTGAAGCCGCTCGATTTCGAGTTCCCGAAGTAATACATCACACCGATGTCCGTGAACAGAGGTAGCCAACCCGATCGGGTTGGCTTCCTCTGTTCACGGACCGTCTTTACATCGCGCCGACTGTCAGTCTTGCCCGAGCCTCTTCTTTTTTGGCTTGCCGATGGAGCAGGGATGCCCCGACGAAATCGCGGAACAGCGGGTGGGGTTCGGTTGGCTTCGATTGGAACTCGGGGTGGCTTTGCACCGCGACGAACCACGGGTGACTGGGTAACTCGATCACTTCCACTAGTGCGCCGTCTGGGCTGGTTCCGGAAATGACCAAGCCGGCGGCTTCGAGTCGTGCCCGATAGTCGTTGTTTACTTCGTAGCGGTGGCGGTGGCGTTCGGAGATGCGCGGCGATTGATAGGCATCGTAAGCTTTCGTACCGGGAACCAGCTTGCAGTCATACGCCCCGAGTCGCATTGTGCCACCAATTTGCGTGATTTTGCGCTGGGCGTCCAGCAGGCACACGACCGGGTGCGGCGTCTCCTTATTGAACTCCGTCGAGTTCGCATCGGTTAAACCGAGAACGTTGCGGGCAAACTCGATCGTGGCACATTGCAACCCGAGGCAGATCCCGAAGAACGGCAACCCGGTTTCGCGGGCGTAGTGAATGGCTTCGATCTTGCCGGGAATCCCGCGTTTGTCGAACCCGCCAGGAACCAGCACGCCGTCCACGTTGGCCAGTAATTTCGCCGCACCGTCTCGTTCCACTTGCTCCGCCTCGAAGCGGACGATTTTCACTTTCGTATGGTGGGCAATCCCGGCGTGGTCGAGCGATTCGTACACTGATTTGTAGGCATCGCGGAGCTTCACGTACTTGCCGACCAGCGCGATCGTCACTTCGTGGGCAGGGTTTTTCATCCGCTCCAGCATCGCCTTCCAGTCGTCCATCTGGAGCGGGACCGCTTTTGTGAGGTTGAGCTTTTCCACAATCAGTTCGTCGATCTTGTTGCTACTCAAGCTTAGCGGGACTTCGTAAATGCTGAACTCGCGGTCCTTCTCTTCAATCACGGCCCGGCGTTCGACGTTGCAGAACAGTGCGATCTTTTCGCAATCGCTTTCGGGGATTTCTCGCTCCGTCCGACACACGAGAATGTCCGGCTGAATCCCGATCTTGCGGAGTTCCATCACGCTGTGCTGCGTCGGCTTCGTTTTGAGTTCACCGGCGGCTTTCAAGTATGGCACCAACGTGAGGTGGATGAACAAGCAGTTGGTTTTGCCGACATCCAGTGCGAATTGCCGAATCGCCTCGAAGTAGGGCATTCCCTCAATGTCGCCGACGGTGCCACCAATTTCGGTGATGACGACATCAACGTCCGGCGTCACGAGTTTGCGGATGCAATCTTTGATCTCGTTGGTGACGTGCGGAATGACTTGAACAGTTTTGCCTTTGAAGTCGCCGTTGCGTTCTTTGTTGATGACCGAGAGGTAAATCTTCCCGGTCGTGTAATTGCAATCGCGGTCCAGGTGGGCGTGGGTGAAGCGTTCATAGTGGCCAAGGTCGAGGTCCGTTTCCGCGCCATCGTCCAGCACGTACACTTCGCCGTGTTGGTAGGGACTCATTGTGCCGGGATCGACGTTGAGGTACGGGTCAAATTTCTGCATTCGGACTTTGAGTCCCCGGCGCTCCAATAACAGGCCAACCGATGCCGAGGTGAGGCCCTTCCCCAGCGAACTCACCACGCCACCCGTCACGAAAATATGCTTCGTCATTCGCGGAAGACCTTCGGTGAAACTGATGCCGAGAAGAACAGCAAGAGGAGCGAACCCATAGCCTAAGGTGAATATATCGGGTTCGGGAACCCGCTCCAACAATCCGATTAGCAGAAGCGATTCGGTTTACGATTCGGCGACGGGGTTAGACCGTTCACGCCGGTAAGCTTCGACAAACGCATCATAATCGGCAGGCGTATCCACACCACGATGGGCAGTCGGGAG